>DNAD01000005.1 GCA_003484785.1 Lachnospiraceae bacterium | reverse complement strand
GGATCATCGTGTCCCAGTATATCCAGCTTCAGAAGATTATGGTCTATGGAGTGATAGTCAAAATGAGTGGTTATTATATCCACATCCTTGTTGGCCGGGCGCTGGATCGGCGTAAAGGTATCTATGTCCTCTCCCAGGGGGAGCACGATTATACCACCCGGATGCTGGCCTGTAGTTGAATGAATGCCGGTACAGCCCTTTGTTATCCGGTTTATCTCACTTGAGCGTTTCCTTATGCCCTTCTCCTCAAAATATTTTTTCACATATCCGTAGGCAGTCTTATCCGCCACCGTCTCTATGGTGCCCGCCTTAAAGGTCTGTCCGTCTCCAAAGATCACCTCCGTATATTTATGGGCCTTGCTCTGGTACTCTCCCGAGAAATTCAGGTCTATATCGGGCTCCTTATCCCCGTTGAAGCCAAGGAAGGTCTCAAAGGGTATGTCAAAGCCTTCCTTGGAAAGAGGTGTTGCGCAAACGGGACAGTTTTTGTCGGGCATGTCACAGCCTGCTCTTCCCGCATAGGCTTTTACCTCTTCAGAGTCAAAATCCACATAATAGCATTTCGGACAAAGATAGTGGGGCGGAAGGGGATTTACCTCCGTGATGCCCGCCATGGTGGCCACAAAGGAGGAGCCGACCGACCCCCTTGAGCCTACCAGATACCCGTCCTCCACGGACTTCCAGACCAGCTTCTGAGCTATGATATACATCACCGCAAAGCCGTTGGAAATTATGGAATGAAGCTCCTTCTCCAGCCTCTCCTCAACTATGGCCGGAAGCTTCTCGCCATACAGCTCGTGAGCTCTTTTATGGCAGATATCCGTAAGTATACCGTCTGAATTATCTATGACGGGCGCGCACTTATCCGGGCGGACCGGCTCTATCACATCCACCATGTCCGCTATCCTGTTTGTATTCTCCACCACTACCTCATAGGCCTTCTCGCTTCCGAGGTAAGCAAACTCCTTAAGCATCTCCTCAGTGGTGCGAAGAAACAGAGGCGCCTGTTTGTCGGCATCCTTAAAGCCCTTTCCCGTCATGATTATCCGTCTGTAGATCTCATCCTCCGGATCGAGAAAATGCACGTCACAGGTCGCCGCCACCGGTTTGTTGTATATCTCTCCCAGCCTTACTATTTTTCTGTTTATTTCCTTTATATCCTCTTCGGAATTGATATTCTCATGCTTCGGGCTCTCTATCATGAAGGCATTATTGCCCACGGGCTGTATCTCCAGATAGTCATAAAAGCTTACAAGCCTCTGTATCTCATCCTCCGGCTTATCCTCCAGAAGAGCCCGGTAAAGCTCCCCGGCCTCGCAGGCGGAACCGATTATAAGACCCTCCCTGTATTTGTTGATAAGGCTCTTCGGGATCCTCTGAACCTTATGGAAGTACTTTGTATGCGAGATCGACACCAGCCGGTAGAGATTGATCCTTCCGATCTCATTTTTCGCAAGGATGATCACGTGATAGGATTTTTCCTTTTTTATGATATCCGGAGAAAGCTTTGATATTTCGTTTATTTCCTTAAGGCTGTTTATACCCCTTTCACGCAGCATGGGTATAAGCTTTACAAATATCTCCGCGGTGCAGCCTGCGTCATCCACGGCCCTGTGATGATGCTTTAGGGAAACGTTTAAGGCCTTTGCCACGCTGTCAAGCTTGTATTTTGAAAGCCCGGGGAGCAGAAGCCTTGAAAGCCCCACCGTATCAACATATGAAAGAGCCTTTTCTATCCCCAGCCTCCTGCTTTTTTCCCTGATGAAGCCGGTATCAAAGGAGGCATTGTGGGCAACAAGGACCGCTCCTTCTGAAAACTCCAGAAATCTCGGCAGCACCCCGGTAATATAATCCGCCTCCTCCACCATCTCATCGGTTATCCCCGTAAGCTCGGTGATATTATCCGGTATGGAACGCTTCGGATTGACAAATTCGGAAAAGTATCCGGTTATCTTGCCCTTTTGAACCTTTACCGCTCCGATCTCCAGGATCTCATCCGCCACGGGAGAAAGCCCGGTCGTTTCGATATCAAATACCACAAAATCGTCATCAAGGCTGTGATCTCCCGGCTGTGTGCAGATACTTAAGGTGTCATCCACCAGATAGCCTTCCATGCCGTAGATCAGCTTGAAATCCGGATATTTCTTTGAGATATCATGCATTGTGTGGAACGCATCGGTAAAGGCCTGTACCACTCCGTGATCCGTTATGGCAAGAGCCTTATGTCCCCACTCTGCCGCACGGTTTATGATGTCCTTAACATCGCTTACCCCGTCCATATCGCTCATCTTTGTATGGCAGTGCAGCTCCACTCTCTTTTCAAAGGCCTCATCGGTTCTCTTGCTCTGGGCATCGCCTGCCGCAGACTTCATTATCCCGTAGACCCTGTTTATGTTGTACTCCCCGGTTACGTTATCTGCGCCCGATTCTCCGCATAAGAGTATGGCCGCTCCCTCCGCCAGATAGGAGAACAGCCGCTCCTGCTGCTCCGGTTTCGGGAACATCCTGACCGAAACCGTATCGGTATTATCGGTAACATCAAATATCACCATCAGCTTTTCGGTCTTGGTAATACGCTTCTCCAGCCGTATGATGGTTCCTCTTATGATAACCTGTCCGACGTAGCCATCGGTATCCGCGATTGCTACGGGCTCTCCCGTGATCTCTCTTCCGTAAATCACCTCAGGATTATCGGATACGCTCTTTTTCCTGTACTTTTGAGTCCGGGAGCTTTGGTTTACATAACTCTTTTCCAGGGATCCTGTCTTCTCCGATGAGGCTTTGGCCAATACCTTATCGCTCTTATCCTCTGCCTTTGCGGGAGTGCCTGCGGGCTCATTCTTTGCAGCCTCCTTTTTTACCTCTCCCCCAAAACCTGTCTCTGTATTCTTTACAATCTGGGGCACGACGGTAAAAGCGCCCTGTCTTCTGTCGGCAGGAACATACCCTCTTGATCTGGGGAGGCTTTTGTATTCAAATTTAACGGATACCTGAACATCAAAACGCTCCAGGAAAGCGCTCTCAAAGATGTCCCGGATCTCTTTTTCAATATAATCCTGTATCAGTCCCCGGTCTACGGTTATGGTGATCTCGTCCTCTCCGGAAAGCCTGATCCCGCTCTTTTTGACCGCAGCATAGATGATGCGGTCTCTGTCCTTTATCTCTTCAAGCAGCCCGTCCCCGTACTCCCTCAGGATATCGCAAAGCCCCATGCTCTCAGGCAGACCGAATCTCTCGCAGATGAGCACCTCTGTGCCGGTATCCTTAAAAAGCTGCCTTTTTATCTCCTTTTCCACTGCCCTTATCCGGGACCTGGTGATGATATGATCGCTGAAAAGCAGTATTTTCAGTCTGTTGCTTTTTCTGTTTATGACAACGTGCTCGATGATCGTCGTACTGAAAAGAGAGGCCAGCTCCTGATCCAGCTTCAGTGTCCTGAAAGCCTCAAAAAAACTCTTTTCCGTCTTATTTCCCAAATCCATATTATCCTCTGCTCTGATCAGTTCTTTGCGGCCAGAATATCCAGTTCATTTTTAAGAGCCCCAAGCAGCTCATTCTCCGGCAGCTTCCTTATGATCTCTCCGTGTCTGAAAAGAAGCCCTTCTCCGTCTCCTCCGGCTATTCCAAGCTCCGCCTCCCTGGCTTCACCCGGTCCGTTTACGGCACATCCCATCACGGCAACCTTTATATCAAGATCATACCCGCTTACCAGTTTTTCCGTCTCCTTTGCAAGAGAGATCAGGTCTATCCGGGT
>DNAD01000364.1:279-2940 GCA_003484785.1 Lachnospiraceae bacterium | reverse complement strand
CCGGCAGGTTTTGAGATTTGCGGCAATACAGCTTAAAGCCTCCTTGCTCTTTTCAACGAAAACGGCCTCCTTAGCGCCCCTGCTCACAGCCTCTATGCCTATGGCACCGCTCCCCGCAAACAGATCCAGAAACCTTGTATCCGAATAGATATACGGGGCAAGTACGTTAAAGAGGGTTTCCTTTGTGATATCCGAGGTCGGTCTCGTCTCAAAGCCCTTCGGAGAGACAAGCTTCAGTCTTTTTGCTTCTCCTGCTATTACTCTCATTTTATTCTGCTTCCTTTTCCGTCTCTTTTCGCAAGCCTCAGTCCTGAAAGATCCACCGCTCTTCCATCTATCAAAACGGTTTCCTCACAGCCGCTTGCACAGAAGAACACCTCGGCCACCTCGTCCTTTGCCGAAAGCTTCATTCCCCTTACGCCCACGGCATTCTTTTTCTTTTCCGGGACCTCGTCAAGATCGAACTTGAGGAAATATCCTTCCTTTGAGCAAAGGATGGCGATATCCTCCGCGATCACCGGACTGACCGATATAAGCTCGTCCCCGTCAAGCAGGGCCGTCGCCATGACGGAACGCTTTGTGACATCAAATTCAGTTCCGTATACCTGCTTCATCATGGCCTTCCTGGTCACAAATACAAGCTTGGTAAGTATCAGCCTTTCAAGGGAGCACAGATAGATAAAGCGCTCGTTCTGCGAATTATAGTTGCTTACATTGTCTATGGGAACCCCCTTGTCACGCAGCTTTGTAAGAGGCAGATCCATCACCTTTATCGTGTGCATCACGCCCGTGCTGGTGAACACGCAGACCCTTCCGGTGTTCATGACCCTGAACACAAAACGGTTCTCCTCGTCAACGGTTTCCCGGTTCCTTTCGTAGGTGCCCTCGTCTATGGTCCTGGCATAGCCGAAGCGGTCCATTACAAAGACCACTTCGCACTCCTCAACCTTCTTTTCCTCGTAAACAGCTTCCTCACAGTTTGTGATCTGTGTTCTGCGGCTCCTTCCGAATTCCTTCTTAAAGCCCTCAAGCTCCTTTATTATGACCTTGTCCATGGTGTTTCTGTTAGTGAGCACATCCTTGTAAAACTCGATGTTTTTGAGGGTTTCGTCATGCTGCTTCATAAGTGCCTCGATCTCAAGGCCTATGAGCCTGTGAAGCCTCATCTCAAGTATGGCGTCGGCCTGCCTTTCGGTAAAGCGCAGCTGCTCGGCCATCTTCCTGGATATCCGGGATTTAAAGCTGATCCCCTCGGTCACCCCCCGGATAAGGCATTCCTTAGCCATCTTTACATCCTTTGAGCCCCTTAAGATCTCGATTATAAGGTCGATCACGTCGCAGGCATGGATAAGGCCCTCCTGGATCTCCTTCTTCTCAAGCTCCTTTTCCAGCAGATTCTGATACTTTCTGGAGGCTATCTCATGCTGGAAATCCACATGGTGCCTTATGATATCCCGAAGCCCCAGGGTCTCGGGCCTGCCGTTTGCCACCGCCAGCATATTGACCCCGAAGGTATCCTCAAGCCTGGTCTTCTTATAGAGCATGTTCTTGAGGTTTTCGACATCGGCATCCTTCTTAAGCTCTATTACTATCCTCATCCCCTCCTTGGAGGACTGGTTTGAGATATCCACAATATCGGAGGTTTTTTTGGAATCGATCAGAGCCACTATGTCCATCAGGAACTTGGAAATGTTTGCCCCGATCATCGTATATGGGATCTCGGTTACAACAAGCCTGTTCTTTCCGCCCTTTCCCTTCTCGAACTCTATCTTTCCCCTTATCTTTATCTTTCCGATCCCGGTCTCGTAGATCGACAAAAGCTCATCCTTGTTCACCACTATGCCGCCGGTGGGAAAATCAGGGCCCTTTATATATTCCATCAGCTCCGCTGTCGTAAGCTCGGGGTTTACGATATAGGCAATCACGGCATCAATGACCTCTGAAAGGTTATGGGGAGGCATGTTTGTGGCCATTCCCACCGCAATGCCCTCGGTCCCGTTTATAAGGAGGTTTGGGATCTTAGCCGGAAGAACCTCGGGCTCCTTTTCCGTCTCGTCAAAATTGGGAACAAAATCCACCACATCCTTGTCAAGATCCGAAAGGATGGCCACCTGGGTAACCTTCTGAAGCCTGGCCTCGGTGTAACGCATGGCAGCGGCGCCGTCTCCTTCTATTGAGCCGAAGTTTCCGTGGCCGTCCACGAGGGCAAGCCCCTTCTTGAAATCCTGGGCCATTACCACCAGAGAGTCATAGATCGAGGAATCTCCGTGAGGATGGTACTTACCCATGGTATCGCCCACTATCCTTGCGCACTTACGGTAGGGCGCGTCATAACGGATCCCCAGCTCGAACATATCATAGAGGGTCCTTCGCTGGACGGGTTTTAAGCCGTCCCTGACATCCGGCAGAGCCCTTGCGATGATGACGCTCATTGCGTAATCTATGTAGAACTTCTGCATCACATCTGAAAATTCGGTTTTTATAATCTGCTGCTCTTCATCAAGCACTGCCATATCGTGCGTTTTATCCATGTTTTACCTCTCTGCGCCGATTTGTTTACAAATCGTGCGCTTCGTAACAAACTTCAGTTTGTTACGATCCGGTTCATTTATGAACCGGATAATTTCCTTTTATCCGATTCAGTTCGCAAATCGTGCGCTT
>DNAD01000364.1:0-222 GCA_003484785.1 Lachnospiraceae bacterium | reverse complement strand
CAGCTTTGCTGACTGAATAATTTCCATTATTCCAATCTTTTTATATATCCAACTCCGCATCCCGCGCGTGACGGTAGATAAAATCACGCCTTGGCGGAACCTCGTTTCCCATCAGAAGCTCCGTGGTGGCCGAGGCAAGCCTTGCATCTTCTATCTCCACCAGCTTAAGCCTCCTTCGTCCGGGATCCAGGGTTGTTTCCCAGAGCTGCTCGGCATCCATCT
>DNAD01000177.1 GCA_003484785.1 Lachnospiraceae bacterium | reverse complement strand
ATCAGCTCATGGGACTCAAATGGGTACATGAAAATATTGCGGCCTTTGGCGGTGATCCCGGAAACGTAACGATCTACGGCGAATCCGCCGGAGCGGGAAGCGTGTCTGTGCTTCCGCTGATCGATGGTTCCCATGCGTATTTTAAGCGGGTCATTGCCCAGAGCGGCTCCCCGACCCTTACAAGATCCCCGGAAGAAGCCATTGAGTGTACAAAGATCATGATGGATGTCCTTGGCTGCAAAACGGTTGCCGATCTGATGAAGGTGGATGCAGAGAAGATCGTGAACGAATCGGAAGCGGTAAGGCTTCGCATCGCTCCGGAGCGGGATGGGATACATATCCCAAAAGATCCGTATGAGGCTTATGCAAATGGCGCCGCGAAGGATATCGAACTCCTTGCAGGGTGCAACCTGAGGGAATTTGACTGGTTTGCCGCAGCTATGGGCGACGAAGGCATCAAATGGCTTTTTGCCGACCGTAAGGAGAGAAAGCTTGACAGGCTGCCGGAGAAAGAAAAGGCGCTTGTTGAGAGCTTCATGAGCGATTTTCCGGAAGAGGGCTGTGAGCGTGAGAACCGCATGTTCGACCAGCTCTGGTTCAATGCGCCGCTCATCCGGATGTCGGAGAACCAGGCAAAGGCGGGCGGTAAAGTCTATACCTATTACTTCACGGCGGAGCCCGGTCACGGGGTAGAGCTTGAGATCGTATTCTGCCATCCGAATACAGATCCCGAACTGGGAAAGGTCTTTGACAAGACCTTCGCAAAGACCATGCGCAGGCTGTGGGTCCAGTTCGCAAAGACCGGAGATCCGTCTCTTGGCGCGGATGCTTCTCCGGACGGCAGGGCAAAGACCTGGCCGGCTTACGACCCGGAGAACAGGCAGGTGATGATCCTTGACGAGCATGATATCCATCCCGAAAAGGAATCGGAAACAAAGATCGTGGATCGGGAAAGGACCTACGGCCTGACCGGATTCTACCTGTTCTGAAAGAGCTTGTTACGGAAAAGAAAATTCAAAGGAGTCTGCTATGGAGAAAAAAATACTTATTAACGGAAAGATATATACTGAGGACACCCGCAAGCCCTGGGCGGAGGCGGTAGCCATCGACGGAAGAGATTTTACCTGTGTCGGCACGAATGACGAGGTGATCCGTTACGCCAAGTTCAATTTCGGGGAGTATGAGACGGTTGACCTTTGCGGAAGGACCGTCCTTCCGGGGCTTATTGACGGACATACCCATCCTTCAATGATCGCCAAGGCGACATGGGTATTTTTCGGCCCGGATACCTTTGACAAAGAGGAGCTTTTCCAAAACATCCGGGAGGCGGCAAAAAAATATCCCAAGGAAGTAAGGCCATACTTTGTTTACAGCAGTTATCGTGCCTCGATCTTCGGAGAGGAGGGGCCGCGCAAGGAAATGTTAGACGAGCTGATCCCGGATCGTCCTGCCCGTATTAACGACGATACCGGCCACGGGTGTCTATATAATTCAATGGCTCTGGAGATGCTGAAGGATGAAAACGGCATCCCGCATTCGATCTCCCCGATCGCCGGGCAGACATTTTTCAAGGATGAAAAGGGCGAGTATACCGGTGTCTGCTTCCAGACGATCCAGAATGGAGACGTAGGCGTGTTCGAGCATACCGGCTGGACACCGCCCCTTTGCATGGATGATGAGTGTGCGGAGCCGGTTCACAACATTTTCCGGCACTACGGCGACATCGGCTACATGGACGCCTTTACCGAAACGGAAGAGGATATTGCCTATCTTTCCAGGCTGGACAAGGAGGGGAGGCTCTATTTCTACTATGAGGGAACCTCTATCCTTGACAATGTCAAAAATATTGAGCAGACCGTCGAGCGGGCACGCAGATGGCAGGAGCTGTACGGTTCCGACCACATACGGGTTAGGACCGTTAAGTTTTTCGGCGACGGCTCCAACGAGGCGGGCGATACGCTGAGCCTGATCCCCTTTGCCAATGACCCGGAGGGTAAAAATTACGGACACTGCAATTGCACCATGGAGGAGATGCGGGACGTGATGGTGCGCCTGAATAAGGAACGCCTTGATCTGCACATTCATTGTGTCTGCGACGGTACGCTCCGTCTGCTGTTAGATGCCGTGGAGGAGGCACAGAAGATCTGCGGCGACGACTGGTGCATACGAGTGACCATTGCTCATCTGGAGTGTATGCACCCCGACGACGCGATGCGGTTCAACAAGCTTGGCGTATATGCCGACATCAGCGCCCACTGGCTTGGTATGGGCGAGCTCGGAACCCTGCCTTTCCTTGGCCAGGAACGCTGGAGACACTGCTATGATTTCTCGCTGTTTCGGAGGGATGGCGTCAGATACGGCTTCTCCTCGGACAACATGAGCCCGCTTGGCAACGACCGAAATTCTCCTTTCATCGGCATTCAGGTCGCAAAGACCGGCCGTGAGCCCGGCATAGGATTCTATAAGGCTCTTGATCCGGAGAAATACCGCTACGGCTGGCAGCCGGAATCCGGAAAGTTCACTCTGGAGGAATGCATTCACGCCTTTACCTGGAGAAATGCCGAGCGAATGCGCCTTCTGGATAAGCTCGGTTCCATCGAGGTTGGCAAGCGCGCCTGCCTTGTGGTGCTGGACAAGGACATCTTTACTATCCCGGACGAAGAGATCAGCACCATTGAACCCGTCTGCACCTTCTTCGACGGGCAGGAGCTGCATATTCCGAATCCGCTTAAGGCTTAAAGAAGCTTCAGACAAAACAGCAGCGAAGGGCGATGACCTTCGCTGCTGTTTTTCTGTGCTGATCTAAACCTTACCTCCATTACCGATATCATGCAACAGAGGAAGGGTCCCGAAGGTGAAGGCGGGATCCTCAGCCTCCGCTTCTGGCAAGATAATATTTTGAAAATGCGGTGAGCTCGATATCCGCCATTTCAATGATCCGCTTTAAATATCCGGGAAGGACCCTGTCAAATTTTACCTCAAGAACATTATTCCCCGAAGCGACCGGTCTTTTCGTATATCCGCCCGAAAGAAAACGATCAACCTCTGTTGAGGCAGTGATGTTTTCATCATAGGTGACCCTCAGGTTTTGTGCCTCCTCAACGTAAGCTGTCCTTTCATAATCGACGATCACCCTGGGAGAGAGGAGTTTACTTTCAAAATAAAGGCAGAACTTTTTTAAAAGCGGATCCTCCGTTTCGGAAAAAAGCTCCATTGCCCGTCCTTCGATAAGCATGTAAAGCCCGTCCTCCGTTACCGGAACTGAAAGCTTTCTGCATCTGCCGTTAAGCTTTTTCTTACATTCGAGATGAAGCGTCTTTATATCATCCCCGTAATATCTGAAACGGATCTTACGCCTTTCCGAGTTTCCGGCATTATTGTCAAGCATCCCGGAATCCTCAAGGTCGTCGAAATAAAGGCTGTGGACCCAGTATTTTCCCAGGGGCGAGTGGCGGTCTGCGTAAAGAAGCCTGTCAAGCTTTGAGGAAAGCCCGGCCCATTCGTTTAACCTGCAAAGATATTTCCATTCATTTCTGTACAAAGATCCTTCGATCATCAGACACCGCCTCCCAAAGCGTTTTCCATGCATTAAGCAGCTATCAGGCTTACTTTTTATCTCCGATCGTCAGACCGGGTCTTCAAAGAACCATGCATATTATACTTAAAAAGGCAGGAAGAGCTGCAGAATGAACAGCAAAAATGCGAGGAGTATCACGATAAATATCTGAAGCAGGTAAGAGAAGCATACGAAGCCAAGACAGAACTTGAGGAAGAGAAGGGAAAGAATCGGGAATTAGTTTCCCGTATCAATAAAGATTACAGCAATTCCTCAAAGTCTTCTTC
>DNAD01000121.1 GCA_003484785.1 Lachnospiraceae bacterium | reverse complement strand
AAGGTGCTTGAATGGGGGGCAGACAGGCCGGTGATCGGAAAATTCTTTAAATTTTGCCTCGAAAAAGGCCATAAGGGAGGAGAGAAGCTTCAGGAAAAGGCAGGACGCGGGCTCTTTGTTGCCCTTCTCCTTTTTGTTGGCATACCTCTTCCGGGGACCGGCGCCTGGACCGGAACCCTTGCGGCAAGCCTTTTGGACATGGATTTCAGATCAAGCGTTATCGCGGTGCTTTTGGGAGTGATACTTGCGGGCATTATAATGGGCGTTGCCAGCGCCGGGCTGTTCGGAGCCGTCGGGGCTGTTTTCTGAGAAGCCGGTTTAAGCCATGTATGATGAATTTGCTTATGTATACGATGAGCTGATGGACAACGTGCCCTATAAAAGATGGGCGGATATGCTCCACAGCCTTATAATGAAGTACGGAATATCAAGACCATGCAATTCGGGCGGATCCCGGGATAAGGAGCTTTGCACAGAGCAGGAGAAGCTTCGGTCCGAGAGGGATCTGGTCCTTGATCTGGCCTGCGGGACGGGAACCCTTACCGAGCTTATGTATCAGAAGGGCTATGACATGATCGGGGTGGATATTTCCGGGGATATGTTAAATGCCGCCATGGAAAAGAGGGATAAGAGCGGCTCGGATATACTGTATCTGAATCAGGACATGAGACAGCTTGATCTGTTCAGCACCGTGGGAACGATCTACTGCCTCTGTGACAGTATTAATTACCTGTTGTCCGATGAGGATATAGAGAAGGTTTTTTCCCTGTGCGAAAACTTTCTTTATCCGGGCGGGCTTTTTATTTTTGATTTCAACACGGTTCATAAATATGAGGATGTGATCGGAGACAGCACCATAGCGGAGAACCGAGAGGATGTAAGCTTTATATGGGAGAATTACTATTATCCCGAAGAGCATATAAACGAATATGACCTTACCATCTTTATGGAAAGCCGTAAGATGAAGGGCTGTTACAGGAAGGTAACCGAGACGCACCTGCAGAAGGGCTATACTCTTGACGAGATCGGACGATTTCTTGAAGCTGCGGGGCTTGAGATGATAACGGCCTTTGAGCTTTCGGAAGATGAGGAGAGGCCTGAGGATGCGTTTACGGAATCGGAGATGCTGCCGTGCGGGGCCGGGGAGCAGGAGAGGATATTCGTGGCCGCAAGGAAGAAACCCGGAACAATCTGTTAATCACTTTTGACGCCTTTATCATTTAATGGAGAAATACAGTAACACATCGCCGAAGTATAAGAGAACGGAGAGCAGGAATGGAGATAGAAGAAAAAACTAACCGACAGGATGAGGACTATGTGATCGTGGCTACAGCCGCGCAGGGACAGATAAGGGCCTATGCGGCTACTACAAGGGGCATAGCGGAGGAGGCAAGAAGGGCTCATGATACGAGCCCGGTTGTCACCGCCGCCCTCGGAAGGCTTTTAACCGCCGGAGCCATGATGGGAAGGATGCTTAAAAATGATGATGACCTGCTTACCCTTCAGGTAAACGGGGACGGCCCCATAAAGGGGATAACAGTTACCGCGGACCGAAGTGTAAACGTCAAGGGCTTTGCGCGGGATCCGAAGGTCATGCTGCCCCCTAACAGTATTGGGAAGCTGGATGTAGGAGGGGCAGTGGGAAAGGGAGTCTTAAGCGTGATCAGGGATCTGGGGCTTAAGGACCCTTATATAGGACAGGTTGAGCTTCAGACCGGTGAGATAGCCGATGATCTTACATATTATTATGCCGCTTCTGAACAGACCCCATCTGCCGTGGCCCTCGGCGTTCTGATGGAAAAGAATAACACGGTGAAGCAGTCGGGTGGCTTTATCATACAGCTGATGCCGGGAATATCGGAGGAGACGGTTGATAAGCTTGAGCAAAAGCTTAAGAGCATACCTAACGTCACAGCCCTGCTTGATAAGGGGATGACACCTGAGGACATGCTTAAGGATATCCTCGGAGACTTTGGGCTTGATATGCTTGAAAGGGTTGAAGCCCGGTTTAAATGCGGATGCAGTCGGGAAAAGATCGAAAAGGTTCTGCTAAGCGTAGGCAGAGATGAGCTTCAGAGCATGATCGATGACGGAAAGCCCGTAGAGGTAAGATGTCAGTTCTGCAACAGAGCCTACAGCTTTGATACCGATGAGCTTAGGGTTCTTCTTTCTGCGGCGCAGGAGTGAACCGCAGCTGCCATACCGGATTATAAATTTTGTAATATAGTTACCATTCACGGGTCATGGAATAATTAGTTTGTCGCCACAGATACGGGGCTTATAGTACTGGATGAAAACGGGCCGCTTTCAAATAATCTGAGAAGTGTCCGTGAAAAGGAGGACGGAACCATTATGGTTGCCCTGACGGGCGGTCTTAACCTGATCCGGATGAGGGAAGCCCTGACCGGAGCAAACCTTTCTCCCCAAAACAGTCTTCGCTGCGATTCTATTTATAAGAACTGCACGGAGGGTATTGCCATTAAGGACAGCATGACCCGGAAAAAGGAAACGGTGAGGGACAGATCTGATCTGTCCTTCACCATTTCCCTGCAGAGAAGACGCACAGGCAGCAGCTCACCCTTCGGCGGACTGCTGCGTTTTACACCGCTTCCTCTGCTGCTGCCGTATCAGTAAGCTTTGTATGTCTTATCGCGATATATCCTCTGTTATATTCTTCGATATTAAGTTCCAATCCGGTCAGATACTCTATAAGGGACAGGTTAGCGCTCACATCGGTTGGAAATGACAGCATCATGGATGCACTGCCCTCCTCCGCGCAGAGCTTTTCGTTTAATGCTCTCAGACAGTAAAGCAGATCCTTTGGCTTCCCCGTTTCGGAAATGATCATCATCCTTATGATTATCCCGCCGTTTATCCTCTCACACAGAAGGATGGAATCCACTCTCCCGTTATCATGGCCTGCCATGGAAAGCTCCAAATCATAGCCTCTGGGCTCTGTGATCCCATGCTCCTTAAGTATCTCCCGTATCACATCCTTCTGCTTCGGCGTACAGTCCTTAAAGGCCACCACATCCCTTACCGGCTGTCCCATGATATCTTTCCTGTATTTCTCGCAGGAGCAAACCTCCCCGAAGGATATTTCATACTCCCCTTCCCCGGGGAAAAACTCAAACCCTTCCTTCTCAAAAAAAGCACAGATCCCCTCATCGGAGGGAACAATGGCATGGATCGTTAAGATCCCTGCCTCCGACAGCTTTTCGGAAAGCTCCCCAAGCAGAAAGCTTCCGTAACCCCTCCTGCGATATTCCTCAAAAACAAGGAAAAACAGGATATACGCAATATCGTCGTCAACAGTCAGCGCCGAAAAGCCGCAGACCTCATCGTTTTCACATACCAGCGTGATCATCGCGTCTGCGGAAAGGAGCGTCCTATCAAAGGCTGCCGCATAGGTCTTGAAATAGTCTTCCCTTTCCTTATCATGATTCAACCAATATGTCTTCATCGCATCACTCTCCGTCTCGTCCGTCCTCAGGCTCTTAAGCCATCAGCTTCGCGTAGATCGCCGCAGCATCGGGCATAGGCTTTTCTCCCGGCTTTTTGGGATATTTGATCTTTAAGCCCAGGGATTTAAGAGCGTCCTCATACATCGTCTGCTCACCCACTCCCCGTTCCTTCTCAAATACATTTTTATACAGCATCAGGGCATTCTTTTTACATAAATCTATAAAGCATTCCTTATAGGTCGCGTATCCCAGCTCGGCGAGAGCCTCCTGTCTTATAACAGTCCTGAGCACTTCATCGCTGAACCCGGCATATTGGGGATTCTTACTCTTCTTATCCCGGGCCCTTACCAGTTTGATGGCCTTATCCAGGTTCAGGGAATCATCCACGGCCTGCTTTCTTGCCAGGTTCCGTCTGTGCCTTGCGTAGAAAAGATTATAGCCCAGATTTGTAAGTGATCCCACAAGGGAAAGCAGCCCGCCGATGGGAGCAAGGATCCCCGTAACGGTGAGGATACCTCCCGCAAGGGTAATAAGGCCCGTTACCCCTCTTACCCCCGCGGAGATCTTATTGTTTTTGATCACCCGTTTTTCGTGATTCAGGAATAGCTCAAGCTGCTTGTGATCCTCCGTCCTTTGCTTTTTAGGTATGTCCTTCAGCTTTTCTTCGGCATTTTTTACGTCATGCCTTGAACTGACACTGCGCCCGTACTCTATGGCCCCGGCAGTCATGTTAAGGGCTCCGGCGGCAATAGAGGCACATCCTGCACAGAACTTGACGCCTCCGGAAACGTTCGCGAAATGCTCTCCGATCGATTTTACCGTGGTTTCCCC
>DNAD01000175.1:3747-3868 GCA_003484785.1 Lachnospiraceae bacterium | reverse complement strand
CCGACAGGGTGGTGACCTACGGCTCACCGGTGCTTCCCGGCGCCATGTTCATGCTGGCCTACAGGGGCAGTAACGATGAGATCCCGATCATGGGGCTTCCGGGCTGCGTAATGTTTGAGGG
>DNAD01000175.1:0-3695 GCA_003484785.1 Lachnospiraceae bacterium | reverse complement strand
AGGACGGTATTCGATCTTATCCTTCCGAGGGTGATGGCGGGGGATATAGTCACAAAGGAAAGCATTGACCGCCTCGGTCTCGGAGGCTTCTGCATGCACTGTCCCTCCTGCAGCTTCCCGAACTGCGCCCTCGGCTCGGGATCGTAAATATAAAAGTGATTTTTTAGTTACTATCACAGCCCAAAAGGCTGTGAATAGTAACGGTCACCGGGATACCTTCCCCCGCATCATTTTCTTTGACCGCATGTAAGTGGTATGATACAATATATTACGGCGTTAACCGTACATGTAAAAAACCGAAAGGAGTAAAAAATGTTAGTAAATACAAAAGCAAAGGTCGGGGTGTTTTCTATAGCTCTGGGCGCATATCTGCCTCAGTTTCCCTCTCTTGTACCGGAATTTAACAAACAGTATTCCGATTTCAAGGCATCCTTCCCGGATACCGTTGAGGTTATCGACGGCGGGCTTATCACAACGAAGGAACAGTCCCAGGCAGCAGGGGACAAGTTCAGGGCCGCTGACGTGGATCTGGTGTTCATGCAGCTTCTTACCTATGCTACCTCCTATAATATGCTTCCGGCAGTCAAGGATCTGGACGTACCCGTTGTCCTCGTAAATATACAGAAGCTCAAGGCTCTCGATTACGATAACGCGGGCACCGCAGAGTGGCTGGGAGAGGCCTATGCCTGCGGAGCCGTGGGAGAGATGGTGGCGGATCTCGAGCGCTTCGGCAAGAGACATGCCGTGATAACCGGAGTCGTCGAGGGAGGAGATCCCGGGGTAACAAAGGAGATCGAGGAATGGTGCAGGGCGGCTCAGGTACGCCGCCGCTTCAGGGATACGAATATCGCCCAGATAGGAAGACCCTATCCGGGAATGATGGATCTCTATATCGACGAGTCCAACCTCTACCACAGGATGCATCTGTATACAAAGCAGTTTGACTGGGAAAAGATCTGGGCCATAGCCGATGATGTAAACGACGAGGCGGCCATCAGGGCAAAGGCTGAGGATATACTGGATACCTTTGACGTAGAAGGCGGCGCAACGGTGGAAAAGGTCTGGGAGATGGCCAGATACGTGGTGGCCTTTGAGCAGTGGGTAAAGGACGAGCAGCTGGGACTGGTGGCATCCCATTATGACGGATATGCAAAGGGACAGGCCGGAGTGGTTGACAGCCTTCTGATCCCCGCGTTTTCCATGCTTATAAAGCAGGGCACGGCCTGCGCGGTAGAGGGCGATATCAAGGTCGCGATGGCAATGAGCATCTTAAAGACCATTTCGGGAACAGGCCAGCTTGCCGAGATGTACACTATCGATTTCAATGACGATATCTGCATCATCGGGCACAGCGGTTCCGGAGATTACGATATTTCACAGGCTAAGAAGCCTACCATGAAGATCGTGGATGTATTCCACGGAAAGACAGGCGGCGGATATCTGACCCAGTTCTATCCCCCTACAGGCCCCATAACCTATCTTGCCATTACCCAGGATATGGACGGGCACTTCAAGTTTGTGGCCGCCGAGGGAGTAAATGAGGAAGGAAAGATCCTGTCAAACGGCGATACGAATATGCGTACCCGTTTTGAATGCGGCGCCAGGGAATTCGTGAACAGGTGGAGCGAATGCGGACCGACCCATCACTTCGGAGCGGCAGTGGGAAGACATATAGACGTTATCCTGAAAGTGGCAAAGATCTTAAATGTCCCGGTGGATATAGTTACGAGGTAGTTACTATCACAGCCCAAAAGGCTGTGAATAGTAACACGAGGTAATTTCAATTTCCTCACCTGAGCATAAAAAAAGGGAATCGCTTATAAAAGCGGTTCCCTCTTTTTAACATACGCCTGATCAGCGCTGACCTGTTCTGAGCTTAACGACCTCATTGTAGCTGATATCACGGATATCATCGGGATTGGATCCCCCGTAGGTATTCCTGGTCCAGTCTATGGCCTCACCCTTTGTATGGAAGCTTTTGATCACAGCACCGGTATTATTATCGATAACCTCCCAGTTATTATAGGGGTTAGAGTAGTAAAGATCGGGAGTGCCGGTAGCGTCAAGGATACGTCCTCCCGCTACGCTCTCAAGCTCGTCATCGGTTAACTTATTTCTCAGATTATCTGTCATTTTTATTTCCTCCTTTTTCATATAAGGACCCTTCATCCCTCTCTGGTATTTTATACGATGAAACCCGCCTTGTGGCAACCTTTTTTTCAACATTGCAAAAGGTCTGTTACTATTGAATAGTAACAAAGGTCTGTCAACCATTTCAACCCGGTCTTGACTCAGGGCACTTGATATGATAATATTTTACAGTGTTTTCGGCATTTTGATACCGCAGCAGCAGGTCACGCGCAGGCAGGGAGTTTTCTGCCGCTTATTGGGGCATGCTTCAGGCAGCGAATAAATGCCGTGGAAAGAAAATGTTATTCAGGGAGGCTAAAATGAAAAGAAGAATTGCAGCATTGGTAATGGGTTTGGCAATGACGGCTTCTCTCCTTGCAGGCTGTGCCGGCACTACGGGAACTGCACAGATAGAAACCGTGGCGCCTGAAGAGACAGCAGCTGAGGAAGCTGTTGAGGAAGCAGCTGAGGAGAGCGAAGAGGGTGCTGAGGAAACCGCAGAGGCGTCCGAGGCTTCCGGTGATTATCACATCGGTATCGTAACGGGCTCCGTTTCCCAGTCAGAGGATGACAGAAGAGGAGCTGAGGCTTTCCAGGCAATGTACGGAGAGGACAGAGTCAAGCTTGCCATCTATCCCGACAACTTCACCGAGGAGCTTGAGACCACCATCCAGACCATCGTTAACCTTTCGGATGATCCTGAGATGAAGGCTATCGTCGTAAACCAGGCTATTCCCGGAACTACGGAGGCATTCCGTCAGATCAAGGAGAGAAGGCCTGACATCATCTGCATCGCAGGCGAGTCCCACGAGGATCTTCCCGAGATCGGAAGCGCCGCTGATCTTGTCTGCAACAATGACTTCGTAGCCAGAGGCTACCTTATCATCCGTACAGCTCATGAGCTGGGATGCGATACCTTTGTTCATATTTCATTCCCCCGTCACCTTGCATATGAGACCATGAGCCGTCGTCTTGCCATCATGAAGGCTGCCTGCGAGGAGTTTGGAATGAAGCTGGTTGAGGAGACTGCTCCCGACCCGACAACCGATGTCGGAGTTGCCGGCGCTCAGGCTTATATCCTTGAGCATGTTCCCGAGTGGGTTGAAAAGTATGGCACAAATTCCGCATATTTCTGTACAAACGACGCTCATACAGAGCCTCTGCTCAAGCAGCTTATGGAGTACGGCGGATACTTTATCGAGGCTGACCTTCCTTCACCTCTTATGGGCTATCCCGGAGCTCTCGGCCTTGACCTTACGGAAGAAGCCGGTGATTTCGAGAAGATCCTCGCAAAGGTTGAGGAGGCTGTCAATGAGAAGGGCGGAGCAGGACGCTTCGGTACCTGGGCTTATTCCTATGGATATACTGTTTCCGCAGGTCTTGCACAGCACGCAATGAACGTTGTCGACGGCGTGAGCGAGCTCGAGGACATCGATGATATCGCAAAGGCTTATGAGGTATTCTCACCCAAGGCTGCATGGAACGGCTCCAACTATACAAACGTTGAGACCGGTGTTAAGTCCGATAACGTATTCCTTGTATATCAGGATACCTATATCATGGGC
>DNAD01000030.1:4104-4538 GCA_003484785.1 Lachnospiraceae bacterium | reverse complement strand
TGGATGCGGACCAGCTGTGGGAAACCACTATGGACCCTTCCACAAGAACGCTTCTTAAGGTTACCATGGATGAGGAGACCAATTCCGAGCTGGATCTTACCTTTACGACTCTTATGGGTGACAAGGTAGAGCCCAGAAGGGAATTTATAGAAGAAAATGCAAGATTTGTCAAAAATCTTGATATATAAAAGGAATGGTTAAAATATGGATAATATGTTGATTGACAATGTCCATGAGGTCGATCTGAAAAAGACCATGGAGAGCTCCTATATCGATTATGCCATGAGCGTTATCGCTTCCAGGGCTCTTCCGGACGTAAGGGATGGCCTCAAGCCTGTTCAGAGACGTATCCTTTATTCGATGATCGAGCTGAATAACGGGCCCGACAAGCCCCACAGAAAATGTGCGCGTATCGTCGGTGATACGATGGGTAA
>DNAD01000030.1:344-4070 GCA_003484785.1 Lachnospiraceae bacterium | reverse complement strand
TGGGTAAATATCATCCTCACGGCGACAGCTCCATTTACGGGGCACTGGTTAATATGGCACAGGACTGGTCCATGAGATATGTGCTTGTGGACGGACATGGAAATTTCGGCTCTGTTGACGGCGACGGAGCGGCGGCCATGCGATATACCGAGGCAAGGCTTTCGAAAATATCCATGGAAATGCTTGCGGATATCACCAAGGATACGGTTGATTTTGTCCCGAATTTTGATGAGACCGAAAAAGAGCCTTCCGTGCTTCCGGGAAGATATCCGAATCTTTTGGTAAACGGTACTACCGGTATCGCGGTGGGAATGGCTACAAATATACCTCCCCATAATCTCAGAGAGGTGATAGCAGCTGTTACAAAAATAATAGATAACAGAATAGAGGAGGACAGGGAGACAGAGATAGAAGAGATCCTGTCAATCGTAAAGGGACCCGATTTTCCCACAGGAGCAGAAATCCTCGGTACCAGAGGCATAAACGAAGCTTACAGGACCGGAAGAGGAAAAATAAGGGTCAGAGGGATCACAAATATCGAGTCCATGCCCAACGGAAAGAACCGTATCATTGTCACGGAGCTTCCGTATCTGGTAAACAAGGCCAAGCTTCTTGAAAAGATAGCGGAGCTTGTTAAGGAAAAAAAGATCGACGGTATAACTGATCTGAGGGATGAATCCGACAGAGAAGGCATGCGGGTAGTCATCGAACTGCGAAAAGATGTCAATCCCAATATAGTATTAAACAAGCTTTATAAACATACCCAGCTCCAGGATACCTTCGGAGTCATAATGCTTGCTCTTGTAAACAATGAGCCGAAGGTAATGAACATCCTCGAGATCCTGTCTTATTACATAAAGCATCAGGAGGATGTTGTTACAAGAAGGACAAGATTTGATCTGAAAAAAGCCGAGGAAAGAGCTCATATCCTGGAAGGCCTGCTGATCGCTCTTGATAATATCGATGAAGTTATAAGGATAATCAGGGGCAGTAAAACGGTCGCCGATGCAAAAGAGGAGCTCATTACGAGATTTTCCCTTACAGAGGTTCAGGCTCAGGCGATAGTGGATATGAGGCTGAGAGCCCTGACCGGTCTGGAAAGGGAAAAGCTTGAAGAGGAGTATGCGCAGCTTCAGAAGAAGATAGAGGAATACAGGGCCATACTCGCGGATGAAAAGCTTCTTCTCGGAGTGATCAGAGACGAGATCAATATCATATCCGAAAAATACGGGGATGACAGAAAAACCAGCATTGGCTATGATGATTCCGATTTTACCATGGAAGATCTGGTACCTCATGAGAATACCATCATAGCAATGACAAATCTCGGATACATAAAGAGAATGACTGTGGATAATTTTAAATCACAGCACAGGGGAGGAAAGGGCATTAAGGGCATGTCCACGATAGATGATGATTATATCGAGGATATCCTTATGACTACCACCCATACAAGGCTCATGTTCTTTACAAATCAGGGAAGAGTATATGAGCTGAATGCTTATGAGATACCCGAGGCTTCCAGGACTTCAAGAGGAGTGGCCATTATAAATCTCATCCAGATGAATGCCGGTGAGAAGATAAATGCCATGATCCCCGTGACCGAATATGACAGCGATCATAACCTTTTTATGGTAACAAAGAAGGGAACAGTCAAGAAGACCAGGATAACGGAATATGGAAATATCCGTAAGAACGGATTGATCGCGGTAAGCCTTAAGGACGACGATGAGCTTATAGAGGTAAAGACAACCTCCAGTAAAAGCGAGATCTTTCTTGTTACCAAATACGGAATGTGCATAAGGTTCAGGGAAACCGATGTAAGGGCAACCGGGCGCTCTTCAATGGGAGTACGGGGTATGAACCTGATGGACGGCGATGAGATCGTCGGCATGCAGCTCGATCATCAGGGAGAATCGCTTCTGATCGTTTCGGAAAAGGGCTATGGCAAGAGAACCCTCATAAACGAATTCGGGCTTCAATACAGAGGAGGAAAGGGCGTCAAGTGCTACAAGATCCTCGAGAAAACCGGAGATGTCATAGGTGTCAAATCCGTAAATGATGACAATGAGATAATGATGATAACAAACGAAGGTGTCATTATCCAGATCCCCATGAAGGACGTATCGGTTCTCGGAAGGATAACCTCCGGAGTAAAGGTCATGAACCTTGAGGAAGGCGTTAGCATTGCAAAGATCGCAAAGGTCAGGGAAAAGATATCGGACGGCACCAACGAATATGACAGTGTGGAGGAGGCCGATGAGAGCATAAACAGAGCAGGCGCTTCTTCAGATAAGCTCTTCGTGATGCACGAGGAGGTTGATATAGACGAGTTTGATACAGAAGACGACATGGAAGGATATGATGATAATGATACGGATATATCTTCAGATGAAGATGATCCTGATGACATATAGTCGGTATTTGGGCATTATCGCATATCTTCCGAGCGATTGAGGGTCTTTATAAATAGTTTGATGTAGGTTACTATCACAGCCCAAAAGGCTGTGAATAGTAACTGATGTAGCTCAATGAGTATGTTGCATAATTCAATTTGTAAAGGAGTGAGGCTATGAAGAGAGTTGGATTTTTAACCAGCGGCGGAGATTGTCAGGCTTTGAATGCAGCTATGAGAGGCGTTGTAAAAAGTCTGTGGTTTTCTCTCGGCGGAGATAATGTAGAGATCTATGGTTTCTATAACGGCTACAGAGGTCTTATCTACAGTAATTACAAACAGCTTACCTATTCTGATTTTTCAGGTATCCTTACAAGAGGAGGCACCATCCTCGGAAGTTCCAGAACTCCCTTTAAGACAATAAGAGAGCCGGATGAAAACGGTGTAGATAAGGTAGCTGCCATGAAGCAGAACTATTACAAGCTGAATCTTGACTGTCTTGTTATCCTTGGAGGAAACGGAACTCATAAGACAGCTAATCTCTTAAGAGAAGAAGGTCTTAATATCATAACTCTTCCTAAGACCATAGATAACGATCTGTGGGGAACCGATATGACCTTTGGCTTCCAGAGCGCGGTCGATATCGCAACAAACGCTATTGACTGCATACATACCACCGCATCCTCACACAGCAGAGTTTTCATAGTTGAGGTAATGGGTCACAGGGTAGGCTGGCTTACTCTCAATGCGGGAATGGCAGGCGGAGCCGATATAATCCTTATTCCCGAAATACCCTACGATATAGATAAGATCGTGGAAGCCATTAATTTAAGGACCAAGAGAGGAAGTACCTTTACGATACTTGCGGTTGCCGAGGGAGCTATATCCAAAGAAAGATCAAAAATGGGAAAGAAGGAGCTTAAGAAGAGCCTTGAAGAAAGCAGTGCCAAGTATCCTTCGGTTTCCTATGAGATAGCCGCAGAGATAGAAAAACGCACCGGGCAGGAGATCAGAGTTACTGTTCCCGGACATACCCAGAGAGGCGGCAGTCCGGTTCCCTATGACAGGGTATTTGCATCAAGGCTGGGAACAAAGGCCGCAAAGCTCATCATAGATGAGGATTATGGTTATATGGTAGGTATCGTAAACAGAGAGATAACAAAGATACCTCTTTCCGATGTTGCCGGAAAGCTTAAATCTCTTGAGCCCGATGCTACTATAATCCAGGAGGCAAGGATGCTTGGTATAAGCTTCGGAGACTGATCAGCGCAAACTCATATCATACTCAGGATTTTGAACAGTAACAATAAATGGTTACTATTCACAGCCTT
>DNAD01000030.1:0-184 GCA_003484785.1 Lachnospiraceae bacterium | reverse complement strand
TCGGCTGTGAATAGTAACAATAAATGTCTTATACTGCTTTATACAGAAAATGGCGTCCGGAGCGGTTTGAGGATGTAAAGGGTCAGGATGCCATAGTAAGGACGCTTAAAAACCAAATAGCAATGGGAAGGATCGGCCACGCCTACCTTTTCTGCGGAACAAGGGGAACGGGAAAGACCACGGT
>DNAD01000263.1:10865-14073 GCA_003484785.1 Lachnospiraceae bacterium | reverse complement strand
GTGGTTCGAATCCACCTCCACCCATGTTTCGATTCCGGTAAAGGGGTCGAAAAGATCGGAACTGTCAGTTTATAGCTTATCCTTCGTTAGTTTGGAGGATCGGTCGCAGAGGCAAAGTAACATGGGAATCTTGTTAAACGAGGTGATGGTTCTGATAAGGAATGTCGCGGGGTGGAGCAGTCTGGAAGCTCGTCGGGCTCATAACCCGAAGGTCGAAGGTTCAAATCCTTCCCCCGCTATTTAAGGAACATACTTAAACCGGTATGTTCCTTTTTTTCTACAGTCGTAACAAAATTACGGGAGCAGATCGTTACTGTCACAGACAAAAGGCTGTGAATAGTAACCTAAAACCGCCTTTAACAGATGAGTAACAGCAAATCAGGTTTTTGCCTTTAAAAGTCCATACGATACTTGGCAGGTAATAATATGACTAAGGACAGGATTTTATCGATCCTTAAGGGATCTGAAGGATACGTTTCGGGAGAAGCCATAAGCAGGGAGATAGGAGTAAGCAGGGCAGCCGTGAACAAAGCTGTCAGATCACTGATGGCAGAGGGATATGAGATAGACAGCGTGAATAACAGAGGTTATTGCTTAAAGAGCTCTCCGGATATCCTGAGCAAAGCGGGGCTTATGGGTCTGCTTCCCGAAGAAAGGCTTTCGGATATCTACTGCTGTGACAGCATTTCATCCACCAATCTAAAACTGAACGAGCTTGCCTTTGAAGGAGCCTGCGACGGGACCGTGGTCATCGCAAACGAACAGACCGGGGGCCGTGGAAGACGGGGAAGAAGCTTTGCCTCGCCGAGAGATAAGGGGATATACCTTTCATACCTTATGCGCAGGAGCGGAACGCCCGAAACGGCTACGGAGATAACCGCCTGGACGGCTGTGGCAGCGGCAAGAGCCATAGAGACGGTATGCGGGGTTTCTGTTTCCATAAAATGGGTAAACGATCTTCTGATCAATAAAAAGAAGATCTGCGGCATCCTTACCGAGATGTCTGTTGAAAATGAATCCAGATCCATTCAGAGCATCATTATAGGCATAGGCATAAACGTGAATGAAGAGCCGTCAGACTTTGACGAGAGTATAAGAGATATAGCTTCCTCTATTTTGACCGAAACGGGAAAGGCGGTAAAAAGAGCAGAGCTTGCGGCAGAGCTGGTTAGAAGGCTGGATAAGATGAACAGAGATTTTCCCGATGAAAAAAAAGAGTACCTGGATCTATACAGACAGAGAAGCATCATCCGGGGCCAGAGGATCCTTATCAATCCCCTTGCAGGGGCGGGAAGTGAGGATTTAATAACACATGTTTCCAAAAGAGAAGCCACGGCGGAAGGGATCAATGAAGATTTTTCGCTTCATGTAAGGTATGATGATTCTGCGGAGGAGGACATAAACAGCGGAGAAGTAAGCATAAGAGGTATATACGGATATATATGAGTTTTACAAAATATGATACCGTATGCTATCATAACATGGAGTTGTTCAATAACTAATCGGAAAACTGTTTCGCTGCAATAGTCGGGCAAGTCAGATGGATCGCATAGAGATAACCGGGCTTTCTATACCGGAGCTTAAGCTGTATACCGAATTGAATGAACCACAGCTCCTTCATTATTATGAGCCGAAGGGCGGGATCTTTATCGCCGAAAGCGCGGCAGTCATAGAAAGAGCTCTGGATGCCGGCTGTGAGCCGGTCTCTTTCCTTATTGAAAGAAAAATGGAAGAGGGGAATGAAGACCTGTTCAACCGGTGGGAAGGGATCCCTGTTTACGTGGGAGAGCTTTCGGTGCTCAGAGAGCTGACAGGCTATACAGTGACCAGGGGTATGCTGTGCGCCATGAAGCGCCCGCCTCTGCGGGATGCGGGAGAGATATGTGAGAGGGCGGAAAGGGTAGTGGTGCTGGAGGATATAACTAATCCCACGAATGTGGGCGCGATATTCCGTTCGGCTGCGGCCCTTGGGATGGATGCCGTGCTGCTGACTCCGCGCTGCAGCGATCCACTGTACAGACGGGCTGTCCGGGTAAGCGTGGGGACGGTCTTTCAGATACCCTGGGCTTACATTGATAGAGACTGTCCGGGGTTTTTGAAGGAGCACGGATTTGAAACCGCAGCGGCCGCCCTTAAGCCGGATGCCATATCTCCCGATGCGCCCGTACTTAAGTCCGCAGACAGGCTGGCGGTCTTTTTCGGCTCGGAGAGCACCGGGCTCAGGCAGGATACAATAGACAGATGTGATCGCATCATAAAGATCCCGATGAACCTTAACGTCGATTCGTTAAACGTAGCGGCTGCAAGCGCGGTGATATTCTGGGAGCTTTCGAAAAACAGGATCAGGGAGGGGCGATGAAGCTCCTCTGTTAATAACAGACGGCATTGGGATATTCTGATGTCGTTTTTTTCTATATTCGTGAACGTATATTTTACGGGAGGACTGAATGATATTACTTCATACATCCGACTGGCATCTCGGCATGACCTTCAGGGGAGGCCTGTCCTATATCGAGGATCAGAGATACATGACAGAACAGATCTGCAGGATCGCGGTCGAAAACAGGGCCGACGGCATACTTATTGCAGGTGATGTTTTTGACAGGAGCATTGCATCCAGGGAGGCACTGCTCTTGTATGATGAGGTGATGGAGCATATATGCGCGGATCTCGGGATCCCCGTTTACATGATAGCGGGCAATCATGACGGAGCGGAGAGGCTGTCCCAGTGCAAAGGACTTCTTAAGAAAAGCGGACTGTATATCGCAGGAGCCCTGAGCGGGGAGGTACAGGTCGTAAATGCCGGGGATACGGACATCTACCTGCTTCCCTGGATATCGACCGATAAGGTAAGATCGATCTATCCCGATGAAGCAGAGGAGACGGTATCCATGGAGGATGCCTACAGGGTAGTGCTTGACAGATACAGGGAAGGCTTTGTCCCGGGACATAAAAATATCCTCGCGGCCCATGCTTTTATCGTAAACGCCGAAACAAGCACAAGCGACAGAGCCGCGGAGGCCGGGCAGGCAGCCATGGTGGGGGCAGGGGTATTCAGGGGCTTTGACTATGTTGCTTTGGGACATCTCCACGGCCCCCAGAGCGTCACGGAGAGCATCAGGTACAGCGGCTCGCCGATGGCATATTCCTTCGGAAGGGAGGAAAAACAGGTTAAGAGCGTTACAATAATAGATACCCGGGATATGTC
>DNAD01000263.1:10148-10739 GCA_003484785.1 Lachnospiraceae bacterium | reverse complement strand
GTTATGAGGAGGATATCATTAAGGGCTATGTCCGTCTCGAGGTGGAGGACAGTTACGCAGGCATAGAGCTGATCGCGGCCTTCAGGGAAAGGTATCCGAACCTTCTTGAGGTGGCCGGAAAGAGCCTTGAGAGGGAGGATGCCTCCATCACGATGACGATCGAGGAATTTGAACAGGCAGGTACCGATCCGGAGGAAGTATTTGAGCGCTATTGCAGGGATACCCTCGAAGAGGAGCCGGGAGAGCATCTTTTAGGATTGTTCAGGGAAGCCCTGAGAAGGTATGAGAAGGGGGTGAGTACTGAATGAGACCTATAAGGGTACAGCTTTCGGCCTTCGGCCCCTACGCGGGCTATGAGGAGGTGGATTTTGAAGCGGTCTCATCAAAGGGCCTCTTTCTGATATGCGGAAAAACCGGCACGGGCAAGACCATGATACTTGATGCCATTACCTTTGCCCTGTACGGAAAGAGCAGCGGCCACGGAAGGGACGACTTTGAAGCCATGCGCTGTACGAAGGCGGATCCACAGACCCCCACCTTTGTAAGGTTTGAGTTTGAAAATAACGGTGAGATATATCTGTTCGAAAGAAG
>DNAD01000263.1:0-10106 GCA_003484785.1 Lachnospiraceae bacterium | reverse complement strand
GTCTGGCGGACCATGCTGGAAAACCCCAGGGAAAAAGCCCTTAATGAAAAGGCGGCTGAGCTCATCGGCCTTGAATATGAGCAGTTCAGGCAGGTGATACTGCTGCCCCAGGGACAGTTTGAAAAGCTGCTTACCTCCAATTCGGACGAGAAGGAAAAGATACTCACCAGTATCTTCGGAGAGGAAAAGTGGCAGGAGATAGCAGGCTATTTTTATGAAGAGGCAGATAGGCGCAGAAATTCCCTTAAGGAGCTTAAAAACAGGCTTGCGGGCAGTTTGATGGAAGAGGGCTGTGATAGCATCTCCCGGCTTGAAGAGCTTATCGAAGCTAAGAAAAAAGAGGAGAGGGAGCTTGACGAAGGCTTTAAAAGAGAAAACTACGATGAGCTGATCAGAAAGCAGCAGGATCTGTTAGCCGGGGCCAGACGTTTTGCGGATCTTCATAAGGCGGAGGCAGACCTTGAGAGGCTCAGGGAAGGAAAAAAGGAGCGTCTTCTTTGGGAAAAGAGGCTTAATGACGCAAGAAGGGCAGGTAAATTACGGGAGCTTTTAGAAAAGGTCTCCGGTGCTGAAGGGGAGCTTAAAAAGAGAAGAGAGGAAGAAAGCGCCGCTCAGAGGATGGAGGAGAAGGAGAGGAAGAAGGCACAGGAGACGGCCGAAAAGCTAAACAGACAGCTTGAAAGGGAAGGGGAGACCGGAGAAAAAAGCAGGCTTATGATCCTTCTTGAGGAAAAGAGGGACATATACGGAAATGTAGTAGAGGCCGAAAGAGAGCTTTCCGAAAAACAGAAGCTGGTTTTAAAGGCCGCAAGGGAGGAAAAGAGGACCGCAGAGGAGTACGGAAAGCTTGAAGCCGCCGTTTTAAAGGCGCGAAAAGAGTACGAAACGCTTCATTCGGAGCATGAAAGACTGCTTAACGAACGGCTTCTGGGGATCACAGGAGAGCTTGCGGAGAGGCTTACGGACGGAGAGCCCTGTCCCGTCTGCGGAAGCAGACAGCATCCGAATAAGGCCAGAAGCTCCCAAAACAGCGTAACCAGGGCGCAGGTAGAGGAAAAGAAGGAGGCTCTGGAGCTTAAGTACGAGGAGCTCAGGGGGCTTATGGATAAGGGAGATGAGCTGAAAAAGAGCCTGGAGGATAAGAGAAGAGCGGTAAAGGAGACGGAGACGGAGGCTGCCGCGTCGAAGGCGGCGCTTGAGGGCCTTCGGAAAAACATGGTTTCCGGAATCGATTCGCTTGAGGAGCTTAAGAAAAGGATCGCGGATCTCGCAGAGGAGGTAAGCGCATATCAGAAAAGGACTCTTGAGCTTAAGGAAGAGGAGAGAAGGGCAAAGGAAGCCTGGGCAGAGGCCAGATCAGGGATCGCCGCCGCGGGGAAGGAGGCCCGGGAGGCCAGAGAAAAGCTTGACTCATTCCTTGCACAGGCCGAAGAAAGCCTCAGGGAGAACGGCTTTGCCTCAAGAGAGGAGGCTCTTTCCCTCATGCTCTCTTATAAGGAGGAGGAAAGCCTGAGCGGAAGGATCGCGGGTTTTGATGCTTCGTTAAGCTCCGCCGAAAGGCTTCTGTCGGATCTCAGGGAGGAGCTGAAGGACAAGACTGAGCCCGATGAGCAGAAATGCAGGGAGCTCCTTGACGGGGCCATGGAGGCTAAAAGCGAGTACGCAAGGAAAAAGGCCGTTTTGTCGGAAAGGCTTGTGCGGCTTGAAAAAAAGGCCGGGGAGCTTAAGCGGGAAGGGGCTTTAATGGAAGAGAGGATAAGGGAGGCCGAAGAGGATCTTCTGTTTGCCAAAAAGCTCAGAGGGGATTCGGGAACCGGACTTCAGAGATATGTGCTGGGGATCATGTTTTCATCGGTCATCGCCGCGGCAAACAGGATGCTTGAGATGGTCCATGACGGAAGGTATAGGCTGTTTCGCACCGATGACAAGGCTCAGGGAAGCAACAAAAGGGGGCTTGAGCTCAAGGTGTTTGACCGAAACAGCGATGAGCATGAGGGCAGGTTTGTCAGCACTCTTTCCGGGGGAGAGAAGTTTCTGGTGTCCCTGGCTCTTTCCATAGGCATGTCGACTATTGCCCAGAAGAGCGGTATCCGCATAGAAGCGCTGTTTATCGATGAGGGCTTCGGGTCGTTAGATGACGAGTCGATAAACGACGCGATGAACGTGCTTGCGGGGATCCGGAAGGCAAACGGGATGGTAGGAATAATCTCACACGTGCAGCTTTTGCAGGATCAGATACCGAATAAGCTGATCATAAGGGAGGATGAGGAGGGAAGCCACATTGTGAGGGTACTTGGATAAGAAAGGGCCGGGGAAGGATTTCAGGAGGAAGATATGGAGACTAACATTAATAACAGCACAGGTACCATAATGTCCCCTGCGGCAATAGAAGCAGAGAGCATGAGGATAATAGAAAAGGAGCTTGAGGACAGGGGTTTTATAGAGGACAGGATGCCGGATCCCCTTGAGCTTGCCGTGATAAAGCGGGTCATTCACGCAACGGCCGATTTTGATTTTGCGGATAATCTCGTCTTTACAGGGGAATTTTTCAGAGCGCCTTTGTTCGGAACAAAGAAGACAGATATCATTACGGATACTAACATGATCCTTTCCGGGCTGAACAGGCCGGCAATGGAAAGGTTAAACGCCGGGGCCTTCTGCTTTATGAACGACGATGAGATAAAGAGGGCAGCAGAGGAAAGGGGCATCACCAGGGCTTCGGCGGCCATGGAGCATGCCGCGGGGCTGTATAAAAACGGGATCTATGTGATCGGCAACGCCCCCACCGCTCTTTTAAAGATCACGGAGCTTACGGACAGGGGAATTATCGCGCCATCCCTTGTGGTGGGGGTTCCGGTAGGCTTTGTTAACGTTAAGGAGAGCAAGGAGCTGGCGCTTAAATGCTTCAAGGACAAGCATATCCCGGCGGTGCTTTCGATGGGAAGAAAAGGCGGCAGCACGGTGGCCGTGGCCGTGATCAATGCGGTCATGTATCACAGAGAGGGGCGGTTTTAAGCAGGAATATGGAGCTGTTTGTACGGGAAGACGGAAAGACCTTAAGATGCGGATATACAACGGGGACCACGGCCGCTCTCGCTTCTTACGCGGCTGCAAGGCTCTTTATTACGGGAAAAGGTTCCCCGACAGTCTCGCTTTGTATCCCCGCAGGGATAACGGTGGAGGCGGAGGTTGAGGTATCCGGGTTTAATGACTGTATATCCGGAAAAAGCTGCGGACAAAAGACGGGTCATGCCGCAGCCCGGGAAAAAGAAGAGCATGGGGAAAATGAAGAGTACAGGGAAAACAGCCCGCAATGCGCTGTGTGCGGTGTAAGGAAGGATGGGGGAGACGACAGGGACGTTACCGACAATCTTTTGATCCTTGCAAAGATAGAACCTGTTAACGGGACAGAAGCCGGTGATGCCGAAAAGATGGGAAAGCGTGTTATCCTTAAGGCGGGAGAAGGGATAGGAACGGTCACGAAGCCCGGGCTTTTTGTGCCGGTGGGAGAGGCCGCCATCAATCCCGTTCCGCGCAGGATGATAGAGGATGCCGTCATTAAGGCTATGCAGGAGACAGGCTATGAAGGGATGCTTAAATGCACCCTAAGCGTTCCTGAAGGCAAAAAGGCGGCGGCCTCCACCTTTAACGAAAGGCTTGGGATAGTCGGAGGGATATCCATAATCGGAACCACGGGGATCGTGGAGCCCATGAGCAGGAGGGCGTATTCCGATGCGGTATGCCTTGAGATAAGGCAGCAGGCAGCCATCGGGAAAAAGAAGCTTATATTGACCCCGGGTAATTACGGGGAGGCCTTTATAAAGGAATTGCTATCAAAAGAGCCCGCCTTTGAGGATGAAACCTTTAGCGAAGCTGTCAGGGGATTAAGGAAGGAATTTCTGAAAGATCCGGATAAGCTTTGCGTGGTCATGTGTTCAAATTTCATCGGGGATGCTCTGGATGAGGCCATAGCCGATGATTTTGAGAGGGTGCTGATAGCGGGGCACGCGGGGAAGCTTGTGAAGCTGGCCGGAGGTATCATGGATACCCACAGCCGGATCGCCGACTGCAGGCTGGAGCTTATCTGCGCCCATGCGGCGCTCTGCGGGGCTTCAAGAGCGCTTGCCGAAAGGATCATGGCCTCGGTGACCACGGATGCGGCCTTTGACCTGCTTGAAGAAGAGGATCGTGATCTGAGGGACGCGATCGTAAAGTCACTTATGGGGGCGATAGACCTCCATCTTAAGGAAAGGGTAAGAAAGCATGAAAGAGAGAGCTCTCTTAAGCCGAAAGCCCTGCTGTTTACGATAAAGGACGGGGAGTACAGGATCCTCGGGATAACGGAGTGAGCATTCATTATGGTACATTTTGTGGGGGCAGGGCCCGGAGCGGCCGATCTTATCACCCTTCGGGGAGCCGGGCTTCTTGAGGAGGCGGATCTGGTGATATACGCGGGAAGCCTGGTGGACCCTGCCATCTTAGGACTCTGCAGTAAAAAAGCGGCTCTTTATGACAGCGCAGAGCTTTCCCTTTCCGAGGTGACGGCCATCATAAGGGAGGCTGAGGAGAAAAGCGGGGGCAGCGTGAGCATCGTCAGGCTCCATTCCGGGGATCCCTCCCTTTACGGGGCCATAAGAGAGCAGATAGATGAGCTTAAGCGCCTTGGAATAACCTTTGACATAACGCCGGGAGTATCCAGCTTTAACGCGGCAGCGGCGGCTCTTGAAAGTGAATATACGGTAGCCGGGCTATCGCAGAGCGTTATCATCACGAGGATGGAGGGCAGGACCGCGGTTCCTCAAAAGGAGAGCCTTAAGAAACTGGCATCCCACGGATCGACCATGGTGATCTTTCTTTCCATGGGGCTGGTAAGACAGGTACAGGAGGCGCTTATAGAGGGAGGCTACGGGGAGGATGCCCCGGCGGCTATTGTATACAAGGTGACCCGGAAGGAAGAGAGGGTAATAAGATGCCGGGTCGGAGAGCTTGTAAAGACCGCGTCCGATAACGGCATAAGAAATACCGCCCTTATGATAACAGGTGATTTCCTGGGGGATAAATATGAGAAGAGCAGGCTTTATGACGGGGACTTTACCACCGGCTTCAGGAAAGGGAAAAAGAAGGGCGGGATAAGCATCATAGCCTTTACCGATAAAGGAGAGGCTGAGGCGGAGCTTATACGTGAGGGCCTTTTAAGGGAAAGGGAAGGCTCCCGAAGTGATCCTGTAATGCGGAATCTGCAGGCAGATTCTGCGCGATCCGCCGAAGAGAGGAACAGCACGGAGGCTGAGGGCAGTATCAGCGTTGTAAGGGGCGGAGGTGATCTTTCCGTTGACAAATGGGTCAGGGATAACTTCTACGACGCAGAAGCCCTGGTATTTGTCGCAGCGGCGGGGATAGCGGTAAGGGCGGCAGCGCCTTATATAAGGAGCAAGGCCTGTGACCCTGCGGTCATCGCGGTTGATGAAAGGGGAGAGAATGTGATCCCTCTTCTTTCGGGACATCTGGGAGGGGCCAACGCCCTGGCCGAAAAGATTGCAGGGATCACCGGGGGAAGAGCGGTGATAACTACCGCCACGGATATAAACGGATGTTTTGCTGTGGATGAATGGGCAAAGAGGCAGGGACTTGGCATCATAAACCCGGAGATGATAAAGACGGTATCCTCTGCGGTGCTTAAGGGAGAAAGGATATTTTTCGAAAGCATCTGCCCGATCGGAGAGGGCATGGAGGATGAGCGGCCGGCAGACGGGCTTTTCAGATATGTGCTGTCTGCGGAGGGGGAGCTGTGTACGGCAGGGGAAGAAGCCTTTAAGGGCATGGACGGTCCTCTTGTAAGGATAGGGGTGATCGATACCGAAAAGCCCTGCCTTAAGCTGTGCCCGAAGATCGGATACCTGGGGATCGGCTGTAAAAAGGGTATTAAGAAGGAACAGATAGAGGAGGCATTTTTACAGTTTATCAGGGAGACCGGATTGTTTCCTGCGGCAGTGAGGGAGGCTTCCAGCATCGATCTAAAGAGTGACGAGGAGGGGCTTATAGATTTTTGCAGGGACAGAGGCCTTCCGGTTCGGTTTTATACCGCAGAAAAACTGAATGCCCTTGAGGGGGAATTCTCCTCTTCGGGATTTGTAAAGGAGACCACGGGGGTTGACTGTGTATGCGAAAGGAGCGCTGTCCTTTCGGCAAATGGAGCCTTATACATAAGAAAGCATGTCTGCGGCAAAGTCACCTTCGCGCTTGCGCTTTCCGGAGAGCGGATATTATGGGAAAACTGTTTGTGATAGGAATAGGCCCGGGAGAGCCCGGGGAGCTTACTGAGAGGGCAGGAAAGGCGATAGCCTCCTGTGAGCTGCTCTGCGGGTACAGGGTATATACGGAGCTTGTAAAGGATTATTTCCCCGAAAAGGAATACTTTTCGACGCCGATGGGGCAGGAGAGGGAGCGCTGTCTTTACGCCTTCAGGGAGGCATCGCAAAAGGGCAGGACGGTGGGGATGCTCTGCAGCGGTGACGCGGGGATCTACGGAATGGCCGGACTGATACTTGAAATGGCTGAGGAGTATGATGTCGAGGTGGAGGTGGTTGCGGGCATAACTGCCGCCATATCCGGGGCGGCAAGGCTGGGAGCCCCTCTTATGAACGATTTCTGCGTGATATCCCTTTCCGATATCATGACTCCGCGGGAAACCGTTAAAAAGAGGCTCAGGGCCGCGGCACAGGGAGATTTTACGATAGTATTGTATAATCCGATGTCAAAAAAAAGGCCGGATCATCTGAAAAAGGCCTGCGATATCCTGCTTGAGGAAAAGAGCCCGGATACGGTCTGCGGATATGTGAGAAATATAGGAAGAGATGGAGAGGAGTGCAGGCTCTTAAGCCTTTTTGAGCTGAGGGAGGCAGAGCTTGACATGTTTACCACGGTGTTTATCGGATGCAGCGATACCGTGAGGATAAACGGAAGAATGGTCACAAAACGGGGTTATTTATGAGGATAATAATATTCGGGGGAACAACCGAGGGAAACGAAGCAGCACTGAGGCTTTCCGGGGAGGGCCATGAGGTTGTGGCAAGCGTTGCCACCGGGACCGGAGCCCGGGCCATGAAGGAGTATCTTGCGGGGAAGAAGGGTTCTAAAACGGGGGAGAAAGCGGACAGGATCAAAATAATTACGGGTCGGAGGGAGCTTTCGGAGCTTAAAAGCCTTACGGAGTCTTTTGATATCTGCGTTGACGCAACCCATCCCTTTGCGGAAAGGATCACCGTTAATCTTAAAAAGGCCTGTGATCAGACCGGAGTCGGATATATAAGGCTGCTGCGAAAAAAGACAGGAGAGCTTCCCGCCGGGATCAGAGCGGAGTGGGCAGAAGGGCCGGAGGAAGCTGCAAAATGTATAAAGTCATATATCGATCATGAAAGCGGCAATGTTCTGCTGACTGTCGGCTCGAAGGAAATTGAGCGCTATGCCGGCAATGCGGACAGGGGAAGACTCCTTGCAAGGGTGCTGCCTGCCGCGGAATCGATAGAGGCATGCCTTAGGATCGGGATCCCGCAGAGAAACATCATTGCCGCCTGGGGGCCTTTTTCACGGGAGCTTAACCTGGCTTTCATGAACCAGTTTGATATCGGAATGCTGGTAACGAAGGAGAGCGGGAAGGAGGGCGGCTTTGAGGAAAAGGCAGAGGCCGCGCGGATAAGAGGCTGCAGACTCGTCATTATAAAGAGACCTTCGGAGGATGGGGTTTCCTTTGAGCAGCTGTTAAGGAGCATAACAGATATGAGCACGATTTGCGTTGCAAATCGGCGCATCGGTACAGGTAAACGAAAAATGACGGAAAACGGGGTAGTAAAGGTATATCTTACCGGATTTGGAACCGGGGATGCAGGACAGCTTACAGGAGAGGCTCTGGAAAGACTCAGAGCCAGCGGGCTCATACTGGGGCCGGGAAGGCTCCTTCGTAAGGCAGCAGGCCTTCTTTCGGAGAAGGGGGGGGATCCCGGTATGAATAACAGCGTTATCCATGCCGGGGAAAGCAGTGAAGGCCTATCCTGCGGCCAAAGAAGGCTTACGGAGATAAAGACTTATACGAAGGACGCCCTTGATATGATCACAGCCTATATCGGGGAAGGCAATAAAGCCCCTGTTTCCGTGCTCTACAGCGGTGACTGCACTTTTTATTCAGGGGCTGTGGGGCTTTCGAAGCTTTTAAGCGAAAACGGTATAGAGCATGAGCTTGTGCCCGGGATCTCCAGCCTTCAGTATTTTGCCGCAAGGCTTAAGGAGAGCCGGCAGGACTGGAGGCTGTTATCCGCCCACGGAAGAAGGATCGATATACTTAAGGAGGTCTGCGGAGGAAAGAGCGTATTTCTTCTGACCGGGGGCTTTGCGGGCGCAAAGGGGATACTTAAGGAGCTTACGCAGGCGGGGCTTTCAGAGCTCGGGGCCGCAGCGGGGGTGAACCTTTCCTGTCCCGGCGAGCTTGTATACAAGGATAATGTCAAGGGGGTATATGAGAAGCTGTGCGCCCTTGAGGCGGCTTCGGGAACCGGCGGGGATACCCGGGAAGAGCGGGATCTGCAGGAGGGGCTGATCGTGCTTCTTATCTATCCGGATAAAGCCTGTGAATACAGAGGGCCGGGGATTTTGGACGAAAGCTTTATAAGAGGAGAGCGGCCCATGACAAAGCAGGCTGTAAGAGCCCTCATAATGTCCCGGCTCAGAGTGTGCGAGAGAGATGTTGTCCTTGATATCGGGGCGGGCACCGGCGCGGTGAGCGTCGAGCTTTCAATGGCCGCAGAGGCTGTCTATGCCATAGAGAGAGATGAGGAAGGGATAAGGCTCATAAACGGGAACAGGAAAAGGTTCGGAGCCTGGAACTTAAGGGTTATAAAAGGAGAGGCTCCCGAGGCTTTTGGCGGTCTGCCTGAGAGCCTTCCGGTTTCCAAAGTATTTATCGGGGGAAGCGGAGGCAGGCTTGCCGATATCATCAGGCATATAAACAGGCGCTGGCCGAAAGCTCACCTCTGCCTTACGGCGGTGCTGCTTGAGACCCTGAGCGGGAGCGTAAGCCTCCTTGAAGAGCTTGGGTACGATACCGAAGCAGATCAGATTAGCGTAAACCATTTTGAAAAGACGGGAACAAAACACATGCTGAGGCCGGAAACCCCGGTCTTTCTGATCATGGCCATACCGAAGGAGAAGGGCTTTTCTCCGAAGCCCGTAAAGCTTTGAGGGCAGGCTCTTTCGATGATGACCGGCGGCGTTTAGGGCACCCTCAGGATGTGTACAGAGGCGGGCGGAATGTATATTTATCTTATCAGGCACGGAGAAACCGGGCACAACAGAGACAGAAGATATCAGGGACAGATCGATGTACCTCTTTCCGGGGAAGGAAAGGCAGGGCTTATGAGGGCAGGGTTTGAACCCGGGATCGTATACGTATCGGGGCTTGTAAGAACCCTTCAGACCGCAGAGCTTTTGTTTCCGGACGCGGAGTACAGAAGCGTTCCGGGTTTAAATGAGATGGATTTCGGAGTGTTTGACGGACGAAGCGCCGTAGAGCTTGAGAAGGATATCGCATACCGGGAATGGGTGGATAATAACTGCGAGAGCGCCTGCCCCGGCGGTGAGGATATGGCGGGATTTATAAAAAGGGTAAGCGCGGCCTTTGAGGAGGTGATCGGTGAGTGCCTTCTTCAGAAAAGGAAGGAAGCGGTGATCGTTACCCACGGAGGCACCATCATGGCCCTGGCCTCGGCCTTCGCAAGACCGGAAAGGGGATTTTATGACTGGATCACCGGGAACGCAGCGGGTTATTTATTTGAATATGAGCCCTCCGGGGGGGAACGGAGCCTGAGGTTTATACGAAGCGTAAATTATAACCGGGAACAGGCATTGGCCGTAGACAGCCGGTCAGACCGGGGTGGGGAGACGGATCAGGCTTAAAGCCGTACAGCAGCACAAAAGGCCGTGAATAGTAACGACTTATAAAAGGACTGCGCACTAACCACTTGATAATAAAATGGTTTCAATTTATAATCATAGCGTATGGTAATGAAGCTTTGTCGTTTGCTATATAAACAGTGAGGAAAGTGCGGGCTTGATGA
>DNAD01000161.1:448-4473 GCA_003484785.1 Lachnospiraceae bacterium | reverse complement strand
TTCATCATCACTCTTGACTGATTCTTTCCCGTAATATCAAGAGCTGAGAACACCCTTGCATAACGGTTCCATTTACGGAACATCTGATCGTAGGTGTATTCTCTCCTTCCATCGGACAGGGCAACACTATCCAGCCTTTCTGTGCTGTATGAGTTGAGCTCTTTTATGAATTTCCAGCTCTTCTGCCCGATTATCTCTCCGTTTTCGATGCGTTCGTTTATCTCATTCAGGGCATTCTGTTCAGCAGTGTGTTTCTTCAGATCCTTTTTATACAGCTCTACCGACTCTTCAAAAAAATCAGTCATCCTGTCCATTGCATCGATGCTGTCCGCAAGCTCCGGTCGGAGAGCAACGAATGCATGCCACAGATCATTATCTCCGAAATACATCAGATGTGATACTCGCCCCTCCTTTTTCAGAGCATCGTGATACATCAGGGTATATTTGCTGAGGAAATCCCCCCTGCTTGTTGTAAGGAAGACAGGCGGCAGATTCTTCAGTATCTCATCGTTCTCCGGATCAAGATACTGTTTGAAGTTTTCATCGGCCATTTTATCTCCGAAAACCTGATCTGCGAGCATCCATCCTATAGGATCTTCTCTGTCGGTATAAAACATCCCGGAATGAAGTCCCAGGGCCTTGAAGGACAGGCGTGTAGGTTCATAGCCGATGGCTTCCTGGAGTTTCTTTGACTTCTTCATCGCGGCAACATATATCGCAAGGAATGCCCCGGCGCTCTCGGCAGTCATGAATACTCTCCAGAAGTCCACATTGAATTCAACGAGCCTGCGTCCGATATAGTCCATTCCTGCGCATACATCATCCAGCTGCTCGCAGGCATTGGCTCTCGGCGCCAGGCGGTACTCTATGGAGAATACCAGATATCCCCTGCTTGCCAGCGCCCTTCCATATGGCCTGTAGTGCATCCGGTCCCCAAGCACGAGGCCGCCTCCGTGTATGTATACTATTACAGGAAGCTCTGTATCTTCGGGGACTACCGGTTTGAAGATGTCCATGGCAAGAGGCACCTCATCCCTGTTCATGTAAGGATTGTTGAGGATATCTTCAACCTCATACTTTGCTTTGGGGCTTTGCTTCTCAGGTTCATGGATCTCCTTATTATTGTTTCTTCTGCCCGTCTGCCGCTGTACATGCTCTATGTACATACGTAACAGCTCTTTTCGGATACGGCACGATCTATGACGGTTGTTCTGATGATCCATGATCCACGCTCCTTTCTTTCTTCCTTCATTGTTTATTTATTATTCCGGTACAAAAAGTCCCTTTTTCCTGCAGCTGCAGATCCCCCTTTACCCCTTTTCGAACTCCTTCACCAATGGTTCGATCTGAGCCAGCATGTTGTCTATGTTTTCAAACATAACGCTCTTGGTGGTCCCGAGATCATTCGCTTCTGAGATATGGTGCTGAACCTCATCGTATTTGCTCTCGATCCGGGCAAACTCCTTTTCGAAGACCTCCAGCTGGTCAAGAGCCTCTCCGGATACCCTTTTTACCTCATCCTGCACATCGTCGGCGCCCAGAGCCGCCTGATTGATAAAATCGATGGTTTCGGTGGCCTGCTCAACCTTTTCGATATTGCCGTTAAGTGCCTCATTAGTGGTAGTTATGCTCTCGTTAAGACGTCTTGTGCCCTCATCAACGTTATGGATATTCTCCTCAACATCACTTACAAGCTTCTTGATCTCTCCCGCCAGATTCTTGACCTGCTCGGCGACCACGGCAAAGCCCTTGCCCTGCTCTCCCGCCCTGGCAGCCTCTATGGAAGCGTTCAGCGCCAGCATATTGGTCTGATTGGCGATATTGGTGATCTCGGCCATACTGCTTGCGATATTGTCAACAGCGCCCTGAAGGGTTTCGAAGAACTTCTCCATATCGTCGAACTGCTCCTTGACGTCCTGGGAGCTCTGCTTTAAGGTTTCCATCCTGCCCCGGGCGTCATCAACGGTATTGGCGATCTCGTTCTTTACATCCTCAAGCCTGTTGGAGGATTCCGACAGATTTTCAAAAACCTCCCCGAACCGGTCGATCTCCTTCTTTAAGTGCTGATCCTCTGCAAGGACCTCCTCAAAGGATTCATGTATGAACCGAAGCTCCTCCAAGGATCTGACCTCCTTTTCCACCAGCTGCTTCTTATAATTACCGATGCTTTTTGCTATATGGGTTATGGGAGCATAATCCTTCTTCTCAACAACGACTTTTTCCTGCTGAATCTCTTCCTTCTTTTTAAATAATCCCATATCAGTACTCCTTTATCAGAACAATGTTGCCAAAGCGTAAAACATTTCATTCTTTTTTCGTTACCATTCACGGGACACCCCACCCGCATTCGCAAACCCCGGGCAGGGCATCATGATCCGCCTCGTGGGGATACGCTTACCCGAACACCACACAGGACATCGACTGGTTTATAAACTGTGCATTATGATGCTCTCCGTTTGCAAAAAAGCCGCAGCTGGTGCCAAGAGCCGACATCATGTTAAGATATTCGGCCGTAAAATTATTGTTATTGAACACTATATACCTGAAGACACAGTTTACGGAAAAGATCCCGGAGATCGTGGAAAAATCCGACCTTATCTGATTAACGGTCTCGCTTACGACCTCCTTTATATCACGAAGGTTGAGCACTGTAAGCACATCCGAGTCGTTCACCTGCCTGTAGCAGATAAGGCCGTTTCCCGAAATCTGATTGATGGAGACGATACACACATCCTTACCCGTTATCTTTCCGAAGGGGTTCTTAAGGGTCTGGTTTGAGATATCCTTCTCGCTTATGTTAAGATGCTCCTTATATACATCCTTTGCAGGCCTTCCGTTAAGCTCGCCGATATAATACTTTGCCCTGTCCGTCCGGCTTGCTATAAACCTCGAATCATCCAGTGGCTCGTACATATTTTCCTTATAAACCCTTACCTTCCCGCCGGTATTCTTAACTAACAGATAGGCATCGGCATCCTGATATATCTCACCGTTTACGCATACGAAGGGATCCATTGAGGTTCCGCCCACAAGGGATATCCCCGACCTTCCCAGCACACTGTCCATTGAGGTCAGTACGCAGGCATCGTTCCCTGTACAGATATCGAGGCAGACCGTGTCATTGCTGCTTGCCGAAACCGCAGACACGTTCCTTGAAAGGGCCGACACATCGTGGATGGGCATGCTGGAGGCAAACCGCATCACCCCTGCTGCCGCCTTTACGCCGGTAAACGCTACTACCCCGACTCCGCCTTCCTTGACTGTCCTGCCGTAAAAATGCCCCGTACCTCCGATAAACGGCACATCAGGATATATCTCCTTAAGCTCCTTTGCATGCTGCTCAAGCTGTTTGCCATTGGATATCATAATAAGTGCGCCGGGGTTTGTGATCCCCTTCAGAGCCTCTCTTAGATTACCGCTGTCGCTTTTCCCGTATAACTGCTTCACTCTGCTACCTCCTTACCAGAATTCCGGAGCACAAATATCGCTTTTTAGCGACAAAGAGTGTCCTATCCATCCCTTCTTCTTTTTATGGTATATACCCTTACGGCCTCGTCCGCCGAATCCCTGATATGCTCAAGGCTCTCCTCCGGCGCCCGGAAGGTGGGTACTACCTGTTTGATATACTCTCTGAGCTTCTCATCTTCATTATCATAACATATATCCATAAGCTCGTGAATATCCTTAAGGAATCTGTTATGGTCAAAATCGATGGGCTTTCCTATGTAGATCAGGCGGTTGGGAGTTGTCTTCATCCCCTCCTCGGCCATCATCTTCTCCTCATAGAGCTTTTCTCCGGGGCGAAGGCCCGTATACTCTATCCTTATGTCCACATCGGGCCTGTAGCCTGAGAGCTTTATCAGGTTTCTGGCAAGGGTATCTATCTTGACCGGCGTTCCCATCTCAAGCACAAAGATTTCGCCGCCCCTGGCGTATACCCCTGCCTGCAGCACCAGGCTTACGGCCTCGGGGATAGTCATAAAATAACGTATGATATCCGGATGGGTAACGGTCACAGGCCCCCC
>DNAD01000161.1:0-331 GCA_003484785.1 Lachnospiraceae bacterium | reverse complement strand
AACCTTACGGCCACGAACTCGGTCTTTACATTCTTCGGAAGGCTCATGATCCCGTGGCCCTTCCCGGAGACTGTGTCATCGCTGTGCCCATACAGAGCCGGTATCTCATCAGCCCTGCCCTCCTTTATCTTCTGGTCGAAGGACTGGATCACCATCTCACAGATGCGCTTGCTGGCCCCCATCACATTCGTGGGATTGACGGCCTTGTCGGTGCTTATGAGCACAAATCTCTTACAGCCGTACAGCATGGCCGCATAAGCGGTCTTGTAGGTTCCGACGGAATTATTCTTCACCGCCTCGCAGGGACTGTCCTCCATAAGCGGCACATGCT
>DNAD01000195.1:915-3041 GCA_003484785.1 Lachnospiraceae bacterium | reverse complement strand
CTTCATATTATGGCCGTAGATCAGGAGGTTTTCGCTCCTGGGCCAGATACTGCACTGGGCATCGATAAAAATAGAACCGTTATTATCCTCGTTCTGTTCAAAATCATGATTCAGATAATAATCATTGTTCCTGGTCTGCATAACGGGATAATCTATCTCGGTTCCGGGGATCCTTATCCAGCCCGCCAGACTTTTATTTTTCACATAGAGCGTCTGATATTCATCCAGTATCTCCGGTGGTTCCTCCAGAAGATCCAGATTAACGGTTGCTTTATTTCTCACCCTAACGGGAGATTCCGTATCCTTAAGCTCTGAAAGGGATTTTGCCTGTCGCGTGGCATTTGATGCCTGGATGCAGTAAAATACAAAGTAACCCAGACATGCAGCCCCGATCACTCCGCTTATGAGCGTAATGAAGCGCCTCAGCTTTTCCTTCCCCCCCGTCGCCTTTTTATCCTGTTTTTTATTTACCGGACTCTTTTTGTTTTTCTTTTCAGCCATGATCACACGTCACTGTATTTACTCGGCCTCAGAGTATTTTCGATTATCCTCTGTATCGTCTCCTTATAAGCCCTGTCTGAGGATGCATCCCTGAGCCGGTCAGGTATATCCTTTGCCAGGTTCTTAAGGCACTCTATAAGTATAGGGTTGAAATTCCCGCATTCTCCTCTGAGGATCATGTTAACGGTCATCTCGTGGGGATAGGCTTTCTTATAGCAGCGCTCGCTTGTAAGGGCATCATAAACGTCGGCAAGAGAAACAAGCTGGGCCGCTATGGGGATATCATCTCCGGCGATCCCGTCGGGATAACCTCTGCCGTCATACCGTTCATGATGCCACCGGCAGACGGCGCTGGCCATCATTATAAGCGGATCGTCCTTATAGGCCTCGATAGACCTCAGTATAGTATAGCCCTCCGTTGTATGAGCCTTCATAACCGTAAACTCACTGCTCGACAACGCCCCCGGCTTGTTAAGGATGCTCGACGGAACCGATATCTTTCCGATATCATGAAGGGCCGCCGCCTTGGGTATGAGGTTCATATCATCCTCGGTTATCCTGTATTCATCCGTTATGTTCAGAAGCTCCCTCATAAACATCTCAGTAAGGGTCTGCACGTTTAAGATATGCTGTCCGCTCTCCCCGTTACGAAACTCCACGATACCGCTCAGGATATGGATCATCATATTATTGTTCTGATGCTTTTCTATGATCTGGGAGGAAGCCAGCTCAACCATGTTCTTCTCTTGGATATGCATACGCATTATGCCGTCCACCTTATGGCGGACTATAACCGAGTTGAAGGGCCTTGTGATATAGTCCACGGCTCCCTGTTTGTAGGCCCTTACTATGAATTCCTGATCATTTTCGGCGGAGATCATGATAACCGGGATATCCACCTTCCACCACAGCCTGTCCATCTCCGCAAGCACGGCAAAACCGTCCATTTTCGGCATTATGCAGTCAAGCAGCAGCAGATCAATGCTGTCGCCCTGTGTCTTAAGTATGTTTAAAGCCTCCTCTCCATCACCTGCCTCGATAATCTCATAATCCTTCTCAAGCATTTCTATCAGGATCATACGATTTATTTCAGAATCATCCGTAATAAGTATTTTCCTTCTATGCTCACTCTGTTCGCTCATTTAAATATTCATCTTCTCCCTATGTTTATTTTTTAAAACAAGGTGCGGGGGTCAAAATAACATGAAATGCTTTTGACCCCGGCATCAAAAAAACTCTTCAGTCAAGCCTTGAAACAGCATCAAGCACTCTGTCGTTTTCCCTCTTCAGCTCTGCACAGAGGCTGTCAAGGCCTTCATAGTCCGAGGCCTTAAGCTTCTCCGTGATCTTAAACGCGAGATCATATTGCCTTGAAAATCCCATGTTCGAGGTCATGCCCTTGATGGCATGAGCCGCTTCGTATGCGTCGGTATAATCTTCTGAAGCAAGAGCCTTTTCCAGCCTTGAACAATTTCCATCCTCCGAAAACTTCTTAAGGATCCTTGCGATAAATTCCTCATTGTCGGTAAGCCTTGATTTCACATCGTCAAGCTCATACCCCATAGACTCATATACTTCCCTGACATTCATTCTCATCACCTCCTCCGCGCCGATTTGCTTGCAAA
>DNAD01000195.1:0-828 GCA_003484785.1 Lachnospiraceae bacterium | reverse complement strand
CTTAGGTTCACTTAACCACTATATTAACGATCTTTCCGGGCACGTAGATTTCCTTTACTATACCTTTCCCATCAAGGAAGGCCTTCACGGTATCCACATCCTTTGCCCTTGCCAAAACGCTTTCCTTATCCTCGTCCGCGCCGATCATCACCTTTCCTCTGAGCTTGCCGTTCACCTGAACGCCGATCTCAATGGTATCCTCCTTAACGGCCTCCTCATCATAGCTGCACCACTCAGACGAAGAAATGGTGCCATCAAAGCCCGCTCTTTCCCAGAGCTCCTCCGTGATATGGGGAGCCACGGGATTAAGAAGGATCAGGAAGGTCTTAAATTCCGCCCTGTTGACCTCACCCTTCTTTACAAACTCGTTAAGAAGGGTCATAAGCGCAGCGATGGCGGTATTATACTTAAGGGTCTCATAATCGCCGTCCACCTTTTTGATCGTCTGGTGGATCTTTGTGTTCAGGTCCTCCGAATACTTATCCCCATCCGTAAGGATCTCCTGCAGCCTCCATACACGCTCAAGGAAACGTCTGCAGCCTCTTACACCCTCATCGCTCCAGGATGCGGAAAGGTCGAAGGCTCCTATGAACATTTCATAGGTCCTTAAGGTATCCGCGCCGTATTCAAGCACTATATCATCGGGATTGACCACATTTCCCCTGGACTTTGACATCTTTTCCCCGTTGGAGCCAAGGATCATACCGTGGCTGGTCCTCTTTGCGTAGGGCTCCGGGCAGGGAACCACTCCCTCATCATACAGAAACCTGTGCCAGAACCGGGAATAAAGAAGATGAAGAGTCGTATGCTCCATACCGCCGTTATACC
>DNAD01000277.1 GCA_003484785.1 Lachnospiraceae bacterium | reverse complement strand
AAGCAGGCTGCCTCTATATCCTCAACGATTCCGACGGCAGCTATTCCAGGGGCGTCCGGGTCGTTGAATAAAAAATACGTAGGCTGCCCGAACCGCGGACTTGCTTTTTAAAATTTTATATGATTGACAAAGCGTACCGCTGTGTGATATAAATATCGGGTAGGTCAGTTGACCGCACAGGGGATTGGTCAAATGGTATGATAGGGGTCTCCAAAACCTTTGGTGGGAGTTCGATTCTCTCATCCCCTGTTTGAGACATACCCCGAAAGCCCGTAAATTCAAGGCTTTCGGGGTTTTCTTTCACCCTCCGGCTACTCCTGTCCCTTAAGCGCATCCACCATATCCACGGTTTTTACCTTTTTGGAGAGAAGGCGGTTTACGCAGACTGAGAGAAAAAGGGTTCCGGCTATGGTGTATAAATACGATACCGGCTTATAGCTGGCCACATAATCCATGGATTCGGGCATGGTGCCGAACAGCACTCCCACAAGCCCCATCCCGCAGGGAATCCCCAGCATTATCCCAAGAGCGGTCAGCCAGATATTCTGGCTCTGAAGGATCCCTCTTATCCTTCCGGTAGTAAAGCCCAGGACCTTAAGCGTCGCCATCTCCCTGTTCTTTTCCACCAGAGACAGTACCCCCAGGTTATAAAGCACCACTATTCCCAGTATAGCCGCCGCGGCGATAAGGATATATACCATGGCATACATCATCTCCTTCATGGCATCCAGAGCCTTCATCATTTCACTCAGGCTCTGAAAGCCCACGACGTTCTTATCATCCTTCAGGCTCTCCTTTGGAGTCATGTTTGTATACACCGAAGTAGGGGTAAAACGGTAGCGAAGCTCCTCAAAGGTCTTTCTTGTCATTGTTATGCCCTGATTTACCGGATTCCTGTAGATATCCGATATCCTTGAAAGCTGCCACTCATCATCTCCCATGATATGCCACCTTACCAGATCTCCCTTCGAAAGCCCCAGAAGCTTTGCCATCTTATAAGACATTGCTATGCCCGTCTCGTCCGGTGTGATGCTTTTTAAGGATGGATCCTGAAAATGCAGGAAATTCCCCCTGTCATAGACTGTCACCGTTCCGGTTTTTTTTGTCCCGTAAGCCTCGAATTCCGCGGCGTCGGCCTCTACCATCTGTCCCTTATATCTCTTTGCGTATTCCTCCGTAGTGCTTAAGGGCAGGCCCTCCTTCATTATGATCTGAAACCGTGAGGTGTTGAGCTCGCCGTACATCCAGGTGGTGATGAAGGAGACCGTGTCAAGGCAGGCAAAGGCGCTGAAGATAAGCATGGCGCAGCCCAGGACCCCGACCACCCCCATAAGCGAGCGCACCTTGTTCCTGAGAATATCCCTGACATTCCACTGTACCGAAAAGTCAAGCCTGTCCCACAGCCTGCTTCTCTCAAGCCATGAATGCTTAAGGTTTTTGGGTGCGGCAGGCCTTAAGGTCTCTGCCGGAAGAGGCTTTAATTCCTTTCTGCAGGCGGCAACGCTCACAAGAGAGGAAACAGCCACGGAAATCGCCACCGCATAAAGGGACCTCTCCGAAAGCACCGTATTTATTCCCGGCACAAGATAAGTAGTGTACATCATGCCGAGAATGAATTTCGCAATGGTAAAATATCCCGCCACCGCCCCGACAATACCTCCCGCAAGGCTTAAAAAGAACCCGTAGGAAGCAAAGTGCAGGGTGATGGTGCGTTTTGAAAAGCCCAGAGCCTTAAGCGTGCCTGTCTGTACCCTCTGCCTTGCGGTCATCCTCGTCATGGTGGTTATTATCCCGAGAATGGCGATCAGGAGAAAGACAACCGGGAAAATATAGGTCATGGAGGTATGCTGTTCTATCTCAGCCCTGAAGGTCTGATAGGAAAGATCGGAATCCTTGTCATAAACCACCAGCTTATCCTGTGAAAGGGCATATTTAAGCTCAATGGCCGCCCTGTCACATTTTCTTTTTTCCTCCTTTGAAAGCCCGTCCGTGTTATCAACCCCCTCCACATCAAGGATCATCTGATTATATGAAAAGTCCTTGAAGGGAAAGGCTCCGATGTCCATAAAGGCCGCCCCGTAAGCGCCGTAATCAGGCATCATTGCCGCTGCATCGGGAAGAAAATAGACATATTCCGGATGATAAACGCTCCCCTTTATCTCCTGTACAAAGGACAGACCGTTTACCTTCATGGTAAGCTTGTCTCCGATGGAGAGCCTCTGCTTTTCCAGAAAATTGACATCCAGCCACACTCCGTCCGCTCCCTTTACATAGGGTTGTCCTTTAACGATATAGAGCTTTGAAAGCTCATTTCCGTCAAGGAAGAGCATGGACAGGTCAGTTTCCTTTGAAAGCTCTGCCTTTCCGTCAAGCTTAAGCCTGAGCTCCGCCTTTTTTATATTTGGGATATACTCTGCTTTGGCAATATCGGACTCTCTGAAGGCTATGCCCTGCGCCCACAGATCCGCCAGTCTCCGGCTTTCATAAAAGCGGCCCTCGTAAACCCTCATTCCGCTGCACTCACTGTCAAGCCCGGTGAAAACAAGGATGCCCAACATAGACATGATGAAGATGGACATGAATTGGATCTTTGCCTGGAGGAAGTCCCTCCACATTTTTCGAAGAAGCATTACCAGCTTACCTCCGAGGCATCTTTGGGTGATTCGTTTATTTCTATGGAATTGATCGTTCCGTTTTTTACTCTTATGACCCTGTCGGCTATATCGGCAAAGAAGCTGTTATGGGTGACCATGACCACGGTATGTCCGTCCCTTCTGCTCATGTCCTGAAGGAGCTTTAACACCTCCTGCCCGGTCTTTGTATCCAGAGCTCCTGTAGGCTCGTCACACAAAAGAAGCCTTGGATTCTTTGCCAGAGCCCTTGCGATAGAGGCTCTCTGCTGCTCGCCTCCGGACATCTGGGAGGGGAACTGATGCATATGATCCTTAAGCCCCACAGACGAAAGAGCCTCTCCCGGATCGAGCAGGGTATACTCCTTATTCTCCTTTTCCCATACCGATCCCCTTTTGACATTCTTTCGAACATCCCTCATAAGCGCCACGTTCTCATAAGCCGTAAGGGTCGGGATCAGGTTATAGAACTGGAAAACCACCCCCACATTCCAGGCCCTGTAGGCCGTCAGCTCGTCATCCTTGAACCCGGATATGTCGTGGCCGTTAAAATAGATATGTCCGCCGGTGGGAGTATCCATTCCCCCGAGGAGATTTAAAAGAGTGCTCTTTCCGGCGCCGCTGGGCCCCAGTATCACAACCATCTCCCCTTCGGTTATGGACAGATTCACATCTTTGAGTGCATAGAAACAGTTGTCTCCCATCACATACTTTTTTTCCACATGAGAGAACTCAATGAACGGCTTCAAAGGCTTTTTCTCCTATCTGCTCATCTGTCATGGCATCGGTTATCACGGTCATCCCCTCGTCAAGGCCGCTTATCACCTCGACGGCGTCGTTATTGACTATCCCGGCAGTAAAGTACTTCTTCTCGACAACACCCTCAGAATTTATGATATAGCAGTAGTCTCCTTCATCATCACTGTAAAACGCCTGAAAGGGAATTAACATAACGCCCGTTTTTTCATCGGTATATATGGTCACATCAGCCTCAATCCCAAGTATCAGGTCCTTTCCGCCATCAATCCTTACGTCTACGGCCACCTTGGATTTATCGGAGCTGTCGGTGGTGGCTATCTGCTTTATTTTTGAAACCTCCCCCACATACCTCGTGCCGCAGGCCTCGATCTCTGCCCTCTGACCTGCGGCGATGCTGCTTATATCATATTTGGAGATCATAACCGTTACCTTCATATCATCCCTTGATACGACGGTAAAAAGAGGCGTCCCTTTAGCGACCACCGCTCCCGCCTTAACATCGCATTTCGTTACGATCCCGTTAAAAGCGCTGGTCACTCCCTTTTCTGCCTTTGAAAGGTCGTCAAGGGCATAGCTCTCCCTTTCCTTTGCCAGCTCCACCTCATCAAGCAGCGCCTCCTTCTGATCCGAATTTAACACTCCCTCCTCGTATTTTGCCTTCCGGTTCTTTGTTTCGCTCCAGTTTCTGGAGATATCCTCCATCATATTGGAAACATCGTTGTTAAAGGAGTTTTCCGACGGATCCATGAAGGCCTGGGGGAGAGAGGCCAGCTCCGTCTGTGCAGCGGCGATATCCTCCTTAAGCTCTGAAATATCCCTTTCCAGCTGCTGCGCCTCTTCCTCTGAAATATCCTCATTAAGAAGCTCTGTGCTCTTTTCCGCGATGTCCTCATTTTTGGCCGCTATGCAGGTATTTAATTCGATGGCCCGCATCCTGCTGTTATAGTCATCGCTATACTGGCTCTCGGAAAGGGAGTCTGCGGCCTCCCGCTGCCACCAGTAAAGCACCGCGTAGGTATTGTCATCCTCCACTGCCTTGTTGTATTTGGCCTGATAGGAATTGCTGCGGTTTATCTGACCTTTGCTTGCGTCCTCGCTTTGCGCCCTGCTAAGGGAAGCCTGCTCGGCATTTCTTTCATAGTCCTCGACATCGTACTCCGCAAGCTTCTGGCCATATACGACCTCATCTCCCGTTTCCACCGCGACATAGCTTAAAGGAGCGGAAACCTCCGCAAAATATGTATATTCTTCATCCGAGGCCGTGACCCCGCTCTCATTGATCGCCCCTGCTATGCTTCCCCGGTATACATGCTCCGCCTCATGCTCCTTCCCCCTTCCGGGGAAGAAGGCCGTCAGGATCAGGGCGGCTGAGCTTATGATGATTACCGGTATGCAGAAGCGCATCACCTTCCCAGTTCTCATATTCTCACCGTTTACTCCGTTTTATTATTAGTTAGCATTGGCTAACACACATATGATAGCTCACCCCGGTGCTGTTGTCAATCAGATAGTG
>DNAD01000068.1 GCA_003484785.1 Lachnospiraceae bacterium | reverse complement strand
CTGAATCCGTCCCGGTCTCTGTTTCCGTCTTTGTCCCGGTATCTGATCCCGTCCCGGACTCCGTCCCTGTCTTTGTCCCGGTATCTGATCCCGTCTCGGTCTCTGTTTCCGTCTTTGTCCCTGTGTCGGCTTCCGCCTTGTTGTCAGTATCTGATTTGGTTCCGGAGGTCTCCGTTTCGCCGGGCTCTTCAGCCCCTTTCACGGCTCCCGATACGCTGAGCTCTTTTGTGGATTCCCCGTTAACGCCCTCTCCGGAAGTTTCCGGCTCCTGTGTCTCTTTCTCCGGCTCATTTCCGGCTTCTTTGTCCGAACCGGTCTTATCCGTCTCATCCTTTGCCGTGTCAGTCACTTCATTTTCGGACTCCTTTGGAAGATCTCTCTCTCCCGTAACGATTATGGGCGAGCTCTCATCCTTCTCCGGCGCATCCGTTCCCGCACTTCCGGGATCAGCCGCAACATCGTCCTGCTCCTCCTTTTCCTGAGGCTGAACAAGAACCTTGCTCTCCTCAACCATCCCCAGGGACTCCGCCCTTGATATTATCTCCGCGTCGGAAAGCTCCTTTTTTCCCCCAAGGGTATAGCCCATAAGCAGGGCGGTCACAACGATGCCTATACCCAGTCCTCTTAAATACAATCTTAACCCCATATTATGCCTCGTTATACCTCATCTCATTATTTAAAAAGATCTATCACAAGCTTGACCTCGCCTACTCCGAGATTAAGCTCCTTAGCAATCTCAACGGTGGATTTTCCCTGCTCGTGAAGCTCTATTATCTTCTGGTTATTATTTGCCTTTCCCGAACCGAAGCCTTTCATAAAGCTGCTCTGTTTTTTAGGCTCCTGCTGCACAACATCATCCTGTATCGTATCGACCATCCCGGTGGCACTGTCAAACCCCGATCCGTTCTCACCAAAGGTCATCGGTCTCAGCACATCCTCCGGGTTCATAAGAGTCACCTCGGAAGCCTCGATGGACTTGAAGCTGTCAGTATTCAGGGTATTGAACACGGGCTTGATATCCGCCTCGCTCTGCCTTGCCTTGAGCATATCGATGGCAGTCATGGGACGGTCTACTCTCGGAGGAACATAAGGCGCATAGGGCCTTCCGGCTTCATCATAGCCTGCCGGGGCGGCAGCAGTCACGGAATCGGTAACGCTTTCGGCCGCCTGTCTGACCTCCTCCAGCTTCCTGTTCGAATAATCGTCCAGGTTTTTTCTGAACTCCTCGGTGCTTGAAATGGCCTCGTTTGAGAAATTCTCCGCCTCTCTTACCGTAGCCTCCACCTTCCTTGCGGAGTTGTTCACATCCACCTGTTTATCGGACAGCATATCATAGAGGAACATGACCTCCTTATGATTCTTGTCGATCTCCTCCATCACCATGTTGGAATAGTCGCTTACCGCCATGATCTTCTCATTTGACAGCTTTTCAAGTGAACGCTCTGCCTTTTCCATGGCATATTCCACGGTCTCATCGGTAGCATCGTTTACCCTTGACTTCATGTCGTCAAGCTCATGCTCCATCAGCTTCCTAATCTGACGCTGCTCCTCTTCTATGTCTCTTTCCGATTTTACCGCCTTACGGTCTTTAATGAAAAAACTCGCGATAAAAATAATCACTCCTATAACAAGGAGTGTTATTTCCATTGGTGTCATATCAAACAAATCTCCTTAAACTCGATATTCCGGGCATGCTGCCTAATACAGTGCCTTTATCCTTACGTCCACGCCCTCTTTAACGAACCTGGTATGCTGGGCGGGAGTCTTAAGCTCCTTTGTTGCGTTCTGGATAGATATCACGGTTCCTGCATAGGCCGCTCCGGAGACCTTCACGCACGCCCCGTTTCCTTCCGCATTCTTAAGCTTTTCGAGGCAGGCCTCATGAACCTTGTCCTCCTGTTCCACGGCAGCTCCCAGCGCCTTGTATTTGGCATTTATCTGCTTCATCTGTGAAAGCTGCTCCTCGCTTAGCTTCTCACCCCTCTTTATACGCTGAGTATAGGCAAGCAGTACCGGCTCGAGCTGCTCCATGGCCTTCTTAAGCTTTGCGGTATCCGCTTCAAGCATCTGTATCTTCGTTTTTAATTCGGGATCGGTCCCCACCTCGATACGGGTCTCTACTCCCATTTCCGACCCGATGGTTTTGGCCTCTATCACCCCGAGAGCCCTGATGGAGCCTCCGGTGATATTTCCCTTCCTGCCGTTTACGCAGACATCGGTCTTTGCCATGACATCACTGTTTATTATGGCTTCGGCATGAACATATCCTCCCGCGGTCACCTTTGAGTTTTCCAGGAACTTGGCGATTATATTTCTGCCCGCCTTCAGCTCTCCCTTACCCATGCCGTTCATACCGCGGCCGATTATGATATCCTCTCCGGCTTCGATAAGGGCGCTCTCTACCACTCCGCTTACCTCCACCGTGCCGGAGGCCTTGACGGTAAATCCGCTGCCCACATTTCCTCTTATCTTTACATCGCCCTTATAATCGATATTGCCGGAAGCGGTGTCCACATCATTAAGCTCATATACGTCTTTTACAAAGACCGTATCCTCCACAAGGGAAACATTTCCGCTTACCAGCGACTTAAGCTCCAGTCCGTCCTCGCTTATCTCACAGCCCAGACCGTACTTAAAGGCGGGTGTCGAAACATCCCTTGGGGCGATCCTTTCACCGTATACGTTTATTCCTTCCTCACCCTGTTTGGAAAGAGTGAGCTTTGCAAGCACCTGACCCTCACTGCAGGGGTTAAGGATACTCAGGTTCTTAAAATCAACCGTCCCGTCCTCATTGAGCTTAGGCCTGGTATTGGGATTGGTATTGAACAGGTACTCTATAAAACCGTTGGTACCCTGAACGACCTCCTTGCCATGGGCTATCAGATAGTCATTGCAGTAGTCCCGGTTTGCAACGTAAGAAGCGACCGTTTCCTCTATGACTCCGTAAACTATGCCCTTAACCTCAAGATCATAGAGTATCTCGTCTGCCGAGAGCTCGTTTCCTCCCTCCGAAGGGGCATAGAACCTGGCAATGGCCTTCATCCCGTCCTCGGAAACGTCGACCTTCATGACCTCTCCCTCGGGAAAGCCTTTGGAAGTATCCAGCTTTGCAACCTTGATCTCGTCGACTGCGCTGTCTATGGTGGATTTAAGCTTTACCACATCGGCAGGATAACTCCTGGCCGCAAGATACTCCTTCAGTTCATTGACATCGACCTTTTCTCCCCCGTCCTCAGGAGGATATATCTCAACAAACCTTCCGGAACCGGTGATCCTGATCTTAAAATAACCGTTCTTCGCCATATA
>DNAD01000009.1:381-3325 GCA_003484785.1 Lachnospiraceae bacterium | reverse complement strand
GTAGCCACGCCAGAAACGCAGCTACCCGCCTGTATTTAATCGTCTACGCCCATACCAGGTCTTCTACTTGGAACGCTTGTCTCTGGAGGCTTTGTACGAAACTGCGCCTTAAACTTAGAGCTGTTCACTGACGCCAACGAATTATCTTTGCCATTTGTTCTGCCTCTTTTCATAAAAATTAACTCAAGGATTATTTATATTGCCTTTCTATCCATTTCATCAGTACGTTTACCACGTACTCCTGCTCCGGCTCACTGAGCTCCCGGCCGGCTTTGATCCCATGCCATTTCTCAAGGCATCCTCTGCAGCAGGTTCCGGTAGCGTGCTGCGCGATAAAAACAGGATGACCTTTCATTGGTGTCTGCTTTCCATCATTGGTTATAACCTCAGGGGCAAGACGCTTCGCCACAAGATCCTGTGCATGGCGCCTTATCGTTTCCATCCCTTTATCTGCAATATAGGCTCTGTCCTGATCTTTGAGCTTGAACCTGCTTCGGAAAACTGATTTGTCAAGCCTTTCAAAAAGGTCAATTTTCAGCCATTCTTCATGAGATATTTTTCCATGGTCACTATTATTTCCATATTCAGGAGCTTCTGCAACGAGACGGTTCCCGGATTCCTCGCCTGTCAGATCGTATATAGCCCCTTTGATCGAACCACCTGTCTTCAGGCTGACTGTCTCCGCATCTTTCCGATTTGCTTCATAGGAGGGAAGAAGCTCTTTTAGCCTGTCCTTTAACATGGTATTTCTCTTGTCTACAGTCACATGATTGACAGAATAGGCCAGCGCTTTCTTCGTGCCGACCAGTACGAGTATCTTCTTTGCCCTCGTAATCCCGGTATAGATCAGGTTCCTCTGAAGCATCACATAATGATTCATCATGATCGGCATGACCACGATCGGATATTCAGAGCCCTGGGACTTATGGATCGTGGACGCATAGGCAAGCACCAGCTCGTCAAGCTCTGTCGCGTCATATTCCACCTGTCTGTCGTCATAATTAACAGTCAGCGACCTGTCCTCCGTATCTACAGATGCAATAACCCCGATATCCCCGTTAAAGACATCCTTGTCATAATTATTGCGTATCTGCATTACCTTGTCATTTTTCCGATAACAGATGCCGCCCCTTCTAAGGAAAGGCCCTGAAGGGTTCAACGCCTCCTGAAGAGCCTGGTTTAAGTTCGAGGCTCCGATCACGCTCCGCTGCATCGGAGTAAGCACCTGAATATCCGATGATGATATAAGGTAATAGTCAGGAAGCTTTTTCCTTACCAGGGATACAATAGTTTCCGCCGCCTTTTCCGGCTCTTCCTCCTCCATGAAGAAAAAGTCGCTTCTGCGCCCTCCCGAGATATCCGGCATCTTTCCGGCGTTGATCCTGTGGGCATTGGTAATGATCCTGCTTGTCTGCGCCTGACGGAAGATCTTCGTGAGCCTTACGACGGGAAAACAGCCGGAATCGATCAGATCCCTCAGCACATTTCCCGCTCCCACACTCGGCAGCTGGTCGATATCGCCCACGAGTATCAGCGTCATGGAATCAGGGATTGCCTTCAGCAGGTTATACGCAAGCATAATATCGATCATGGAGCACTCGTCCACGATCAGGACATCTCCCTCCAAAGGATTCTCTTCATTTCTCTGGTATCCCTCCGGCGGCTTTGTCTCCAATAAGCGGTGTATGGTCTTCGCTTCCATCCCCGTGGCTTCCGAAAGGCGTTTGGCCGCCCGTCCGGTGGGTGCCGCAAGCAGGATCTTCGCTCCGGATTCCTTAAAAGCAGTGATGATTCCCAAAGTAGTCGTGGTCTTTCCTGTCCCCGGCCCTCCAGTAAGGATCATGACCTTGCTCTGTACAGCAGAAAGAATGGCCTCCAACTGAACGGCATCATAAGTCATGCCGGTTTTACGGCTGATCCGTTCTGCCAGCCCTTCAGTATTTATCCTGATACCCTCTTTATTTGTCAATATGGACTGAAGCCTTTTTGCCGTCCCACGTTCGGAAAAGAAGAAAGGAGGCAGGTAGATCGCTATACCCGGTTCACGGTCTGCTTCCGCATCAGGAAGCAGCTCCTCGATGATAACATCCTTCTGCCGTATCATTTCATCAAGCGTCATGGACAGCAGATTATCCTCGACAGAAAGCAGCTCCGTCCCCGCATTAAGCAGCATATCCCTTGTCGCATAGCAGTGTCCTTCGTCCGCCAGCTTATTCAGGGTATACATGATCCCGCTCCTGAGCCTTGCATACCGCTCATGCCCGAAACCCATCTTCTCCGCGATCGTATCAGCCGTCCGGAAGCCTATGCCCCAGATATCGTCCGCAAGACGATACGGGTTTTCTTCAACGACCTTGATGCTCTCGTTGCCATAGGTTTTATATATCTTCGTGGCATGGCTGGTGGTCACATCGTGGCTCTGCAGAAAGAGCATGATATTCTTGATCTCCTTCTGTTCCGTCCAGCTCTTTTTGATGCTTTCGACCCTGCCTTTTCCTATACCCGGCACCTTTAAAAGCTCATCCGGCGATGCCTCTATGACCTCCAGCGTATCCTTTCCAAACTGCCCGACGATCTTTTTGGCATACTTCGGGCCGATCCCTTTGATCAATCCGCTTCCAAGGTATTTTTCGATGCCGTAAACCGTAGCAGGGAGCGTTTCCTCAAAGGTTTCCATGGAAAACTGCCTGCCGTACTTCGCATCCACCTTCCAGGAACCTCCCAGAGATAATACGCTCCCCACATGGACATCCGGCATGGAGCCCACCACCGTTACCAGATCCTGGAACCCCTTCGCACGGCACTTGATCACAGAATACCCGTTCTGTTCATTCTGATATGTAATTCTCTCCACAACACATCTAAGCTGTTCCATGTGATATTAGCTGCCTGATTATTATTTTATGATTACAGCGTCAAAAGTCCATCCACGCGCCGGCCACCC
>DNAD01000009.1:0-318 GCA_003484785.1 Lachnospiraceae bacterium | reverse complement strand
TCATGCAAATATTGTCAAGGGCAAATGTCATCATTTTTGAAAAACGCAGTTATTACAGTTCTTTCACCTTATCTGTATAAGAAACGGTATGTCAGACTGTATAATAAACATACAATTCCCGACATACCGCCAGATACAGTTTTTAAAAAACGGCCTACATCAGCTTTTCTTGATCAGGTTAGCGTACATTGATCTTTGCCCCTGCGGAATGTTCAAAGCGTCCATAGCCTGATCTAATGATAGTTTCAGGTTATTCATAATATTTCTAATCGAAGTAAGCAGAGTTTCCTGCTCCTTCGCCGCCTCAGCATTGCTGAC
>DNAD01000071.1:1075-3124 GCA_003484785.1 Lachnospiraceae bacterium | reverse complement strand
GACAAGGCTGTTGAGCTGGCAAAACCGGGAGGAATGTCCGGGGATACAGAGGAAGCCCCCGGATCGGATGAGGATGACGATGATAAAAAACCGGATAAAAGCGAAGATGATGAAGATCCTGACGATACCGATCCTGTGGCGGAAAAGATCGCAATAAGGATAAGAGGTGAGCGCATATTCTATTCCTGCGGCGTGGCCGGAAACGTTAACATTTCGGATACACAGCTTAAGGACAGGATCCTTTCGGATTATGTTTCGGGCGCTTCGGTTACCCTTATTGACGATTTTGCCGAGGCTCATGTATACAGGAGGGCTCTTTCGATCCTTGAAGAGGTTAAAAATGATATCGGACTGTCCTATAGGGAAGAGCTGTCTGCGGGAGGTGAGTGATCCATGAAAAAAACCGGGAGGGTTATTTCATTATTGCTTTTATTTCCCGTAATGCTCTGCCTTTGCGGCTTTTTATTTGATACCGTAACGGTTATGGTAGATACGGAAAATAATCACGTGTTTGAGGGCGCTTACGCGGATGACGTGCTGTCCGATTTCGGAAAGGATCATGACGCTGCGTCGAAAAAGTATAAGGACGGTTATTTTTATATTTCCGGAAAGACGGAAAGCGTATTCCCCAAAGGGGATATGCTCATGATAGTGGGAGCGTCGGTTACGGATAACCGCATCATCTGCGAGTGCCCCAAAAGCCTGAGAGCGGAGGCCCTTAAGTTTTCCCCGGGATCCGGGCTGGGCGTTTACGGAAGGATCACGGTGGATCTGTTTGACAGGGAGATCCATATCCTGGCGGAAAGGCTTGTTTCTTCTCCATTGTCGGTTAAGAAGGGCGGGTATTACCTGATCGACGGAACCGTTATTGATAAAAACCTCATGACTGAAAGAACACTTCGAAACGGGAATGTTAAGTACAGGATACCCGCGGCATGGAAAGGGGTGGAGCATTCCATACAAAACGAGAAGCTGGGAACGATCGAAGGCTATCAGTATGTTCTGAACCGGCTCCCCGGAAGTACGGATAATGTGCCGGAGTCGTTTTTTGTCTGCTATTTTGACAATGAGAACAAGCTGGCCAATACTGACGATAAGAAGGAGACCAAACTGATCGAAAAAGCCATCATTAATAATATTTCCGGTGAGGGTAAGGGCAATTCCGCCAGATCCAGGGATGTTACGACATATTACGGGGCAAAGTACAATTATTATGTCACTGACTACACGGATGAGATGGCTGCGGGAAATAACGGGTATCATGTGGAGTACATTTTTCAGAAAAACGGCGATGACGGTCTTGTGATGTATATGTATGTATATAAGAACGCAAAGCATCTGTCGGATGTGCTGCTCGTAACCCGCTTTCTTGAGGCTGATCCGGGAAAATAAATATTATGTTACCATTCACGGGTCATGGAATAATTTACATGTGCTGTGGGAGCTTGCTCACAGACAGCACATGTAAATGATTCCATGAAACCGGGAAGCGGTCACCCCACCCACATGAGCAAAACGAGTCTGCGTAAGCAGACGGAGGAGTGCGTCAGCACGGGTTTTGCGAATGCGGGTGGGGTGACCCGTGAATGGTAACAATATTATGGAGGAGTTTTGATGAGCGGAAACAGAGCTGTCTTTCTGGACAGGGACGGCGTCATAAACAAGGACAGGGGCTATATCAGCCGGATAGACGAATTTGAGTATTTAAACGGGGCTGTAAACGGGCTGAAAATCCTTAACAATATGGGATTCATGCTCATCGTTGTTACGAATCAGTCCGGGATCGCCAGAGGTTATTATACCGAGGAGGATTATCTGAAGCTGGATGAGTGGATGAAACTGGATCTGATCAGTAAGGGGGTAATCATAACCGCAAGCTATTACTGTCCCCATCTGCCGCAGGGTGAGGTTAAAAAATATGCGATAGAATGTAACTGCCGAAAGCCCAAAACGGAGATGTTTTGGAAGGCCGCAAGGGAGTACAGGATAGATATGGACCGAAGCTTTGCCATAGGCGATAATGAAAGGGATCTGTGCATATGCAATGAA
>DNAD01000071.1:0-967 GCA_003484785.1 Lachnospiraceae bacterium | reverse complement strand
GCAGGCAGCTGGGAGGATGTAATACGGATAATAAGGACCTGTGAGCATTGAGGACAAGGACCGTTAAAGCTACCGATATTTTAAAAGTGATCGTTTTGCTTCTAACTCTCGGATGGATGCTGTTTATCTTTTATTTAAGCTCTGAGACGGCAGATGAGTCGACAGCGTTAAGCGACAGGATCGCTGAGGCGATATACCGGATCATGATCCCGGATTTTGAGGAGCTTAATCCCGAAGAGCGATCGATATATCTGGAGGCCGCGGCGGCCCCCGTAAGAAAGAGCGCCCATTTTCTGGAGTTTACCATACTGGGGGCTCTTTTGTGCTGGGATCTTACCCTGTGGACATCCCTTGACAGAAAGACAATATTTTTTGCGGCTGCGGCGGCGGGAGCCCTCTATGCCGCCTCGGACGAGATCCATCAGCTCTTCGTTCAGGAAAGATCAGGCCAGCTCAGTGATGTGCTGATCGACACGGCGGGGGTCATTCTCGGTGCTTTTTTTGTGACACTTCTGTACAAAAAGAAAAAGAAATGATCCAATCCGGTGGGCAGCTCCCATTATAAGGTCAGGGTCAAAAGCATTTCGAATATCACATGAAGACAGATTTGCTGCACAAATATACATTGAGAGAGAATCCGTAACAGTCTAAGATTAGAAAAGAGGGGCTGTCCTTCAAGCAGGACGGCGCACAAAAACCGGACAGGATTCATTATCGGGCGGGAGGTATGCTCTGTGGAATACAAAGAGATAATGTATACAAATATAGAGAGATACGCCTGTCTTGAGAACCTGCGCGACAAGGGGATATTAGGCCTTGGCATGGCGGTGAGCCTCGACTACGTCGGGAAGGAAAAATGTGAAAGGGGCCACTATTTCGGGCCCTTTATCCGCTATTGCTACCTGATCCATGTGGTCACGTCGGGAAAGGGTACCTACCGGGTAAAGGGGCGTACCCATGAGCTTGG
>DNAD01000064.1 GCA_003484785.1 Lachnospiraceae bacterium | reverse complement strand
TTTTCCGAAGGCTGCCACCTCTATAAGGATAAGACGGAGAACCTTGCGGAGGATAACGACAGGTTATCCGAGGCTCTGACCGTGGCTGAGAATTCGGATGTGATCATTCTGGTGCTGGGGCTTGACGAGAACCTTGAAGGTGAAGAGGGAGATACCGGCAACAGCTACGCCTCGGGGGACAAGCTCGACCTGGAATTTCCTAAATCCCAGAGGGTACTGCTTGAGTGCCTGACCGAATATGCGGATAAGGAAAAAAAGCCGATAGTCCTTGTGAATATGACGGGAAGCGCCATGAACCTTTTAAAGGCGAAGGAGGCGGATTGCGTAAAGGCGATCATCCAGGCCTGGTATCCCGGTGCAGAGGGAGGAAAGGCCTTTGCGGATATCCTCTTTGGAAAGGTTTCGCCTTCCGGAAAGCTTCCGGTGACCTTTTATGATTCGGTCGAAGAGCTTTCGGACTTCGAGGATTATTCCATGAAGGGAAGAACCTACCGCTTTATGGAGGAGAAGGCCCAGTATCCCTTCGGCTTCGGTCTGACCTACGGGGATGTGGCAATAAATAACGCATGTTTTGATGACGGAGAAAAAGAAAGACTTTATAAAGATTTGGATGCCGGTATTTCAATACTTGAGAATTCTTGGTATAATATAAAGGTCGGGTATGAGAACCGCGGAAGCTTTGATACCGATGAGGTTATAGAGGTTTATATAAAGGATGAGGATTCAGAGCTTGGCGTGCCGAATGTAAGTCTCTGCGGCTTTAAGAGGATCTTCTGTAAGGCTAAGGATACGGGAGAGGCTCTTGTAAGGATCCCGGGGAAGGCTTTTCTTGAATACGACGAGGAAGGAAAGAGAGTTCTGGATTCAAAGCGCTTCATCCTCCATGTGGGCTTTAACGGGCCCGATGAAGTAAGCAAAAGCCTCGGGATGAAGCCTCTTGAGATAGAGGTCCGGTGTTCATAACTGCTTTTCTGTCGAGTATACGTTGGCGAAACCTGTTGCCGTCACGGCGTGAAGAACCGTGGCAGTAACGATGTTTGTAACCGTAAAGGTACTGAACGGTTACCGGTATTTTGTAGCGGAGGGATGAAATGCTGTATATAGGTGTTGATCTTGGAACCTCTGCCGTAAAGCTCCTTTTGATGGAGGGAGACGGCAGGATCGTTAATATCGTATCAAAGGAGTATCCTATAAGCTTTCCCCACCCCGGGTGGTCTGAGCAGAAGCCCGAGGACTGGTGGGAGCAGACAAAGGAAGGCCTGAAGGAGCTTACGAAGGATTGCGATAAGGATAAGATAAAAGGCATAAGCTTCGGCGGTCAGATGCACGGCCTTGTTGTGCTTGATGAAAATGATAATGTGATCCGTCCCGCGATCCTCTGGAACGACGGAAGGACGGGAAAGGAAACGGATTATCTCAATAACGTGATAGGAAAGGACAAGCTTTCCGAATATACGGCAAATATTGCTTTTGCCGGCTTTACCGCTCCCAAGCTTTTATGGATGAAGGAGAACGAGCCTGAGAATTTTTCAAGGATAGCAAAGATCATGCTGCCGAAGGACTATATCGCCTATAAGCTTTCGGGCGTTCACTGCACCGATGTTTCCGACGCCTCGGGAATGCTTTTGTTTGATGTAAAGAACAAGCGCTGGTCACCGGAAATGCTTGAGATCTGCTCGGTAAAGGAGGAGCAGCTGGCAAAGATATTCGAAAGCTACGAGGTAGTGGGAACGATAAAGCCCGAAGAGGCAGAGGAGCTCGGATTTTCAAAGGATGTAAAGATAATCGCGGGCGCCGGGGATAACGCCGCTGCTGCCATCGGTACCGGTACCGTGGGTGACGGACGATGCAATGTTTCTCTCGGAACCAGCGGAACGATCTTCATTTCCAGCAAAAACTTCTGCGTTGACGAAAAGAACGCACTGCATGCCTTTGCCCACGCGGACGGTTACTATCACCTTATGGGCTGCATGCTTTCCGCTGCAAGCTGCAACAAGTGGTGGATGGAGGATATCATAGGGACTGAGGACTACGCAAAAGAGCAGGCAGGCATTAATAAGCTCGGGGAAAACAATGTGTTCTTCCTTCCCTATCTGATGGGAGAGCGCTCGCCTCATAATAACCCTAATGCCAGAGGCATGTTCATCGGAATGACCATGGATACCACCAGGGAGGATATGACCCAGGCGGTGCTCGAAGGGGTTTCCTTCGGCATAAGGGATTCATTTGAGGTGGCAAAGAGCCAGGGGATAAAGATCGACAGCACCAAGATCTGCGGAGGCGGGGCCAAAAGCCCTCTCTGGAAGAAGATAATGGCAAATGTCCTTGGCATAAAGGTTGAGGTCATAGAGTCGGAGGAAGGCCCCGGATACGGCGGAGCCATACTTGCCGCCGTAGGCTGCGGAGAATATAAAAACGTAGAAGAAGCCGCGGACAAGCTTGTAAAGGTTGTGGATGTGATAGAGCCCGATAAGGAGCTTACGGAGAAATACGAAGCCAAATATCAGTATTTTAAGAGGCTCTATCCTACAGTCAGGGAACTTTGGTGAAGCTAATATAAATATTTTTTTTAGGAGGAACTGAGAATGGAAAACACACCAAAAGTAAAAATCGGAATTGTAGCGGTATCGCGTGACTGCTTCCCTGAGGAGCTTTCCGTGAACAGACGTAAGGCTCTGGTAAAGGCCTACAATGACAAATTTGACGCGGCGGATATATATGAGTGCCCCGTTTGCATTGTTGAGAGCGAGATCCATATGTGCCAGGCTCTTGAGGATATCAAGAAGGCCGGCTGCAACGCTCTGTGCGTTTATCTCGGAAACTTCGGGCCCGAGATCTCGGAGACGCTGCTTGCAAAGCACTTTGACGGGCCTAAGATGTTCGTGGCGGCCGCCGAGGAAGATTATAATTCCGTAACCACCGCAGGCAGAGGCGATGCTTACTGTGGAATGCTGAACGCAAGCTATAACTTAAAGCTTCGCAACACCGGCGCCTATATTCCCGAGTATCCGGTAGGTGACGCTGAGGATCTTGCGGAGATGATCCATGAGTTCATCCCCATCGCAAAGACAGTTATCGCTCTCAGCGAGCTTAAGATAATATCCTTCGGTCCCAGACCTCTTAACTTCCTTGCCTGCAACGCTCCGATCAAACAGCTTTATAATCTGGGCGTTGAGATCGAGGAGAATTCGGAGCTGGATCTTTTCGAAGCTTACCATAAGCACGACAACGATCCCAGGATCCCCGAGGTCGTAAAGGACATGGAGGCTGAGCTCGGAAGCGGAAACAACAAGCCTCAGGTTCTTCCCAAGCTTGCCCAGTACGAGATTACTCTCCTTGACTGGGTTGAGGA
>DNAD01000146.1 GCA_003484785.1 Lachnospiraceae bacterium | reverse complement strand
CTTACAAGGTCAGTCATCCGTTCTGTCCTCGTAAATAAGCGCCGTAACCTTGCCGTCTTCGATCCCCTCCGTGCTTTCCGGGGTGAAAAGGATCTTAACCGTCAGGATGATCAGCTTAAGGTCCAGCCAGATCGAATAGTTTTCTATATAGAAGAGATCCAGCTTCAGCTTGTCATAGGGAAGGGTATTGTATTTTCCGTAGATCTGGGCATAGCCTGTTATCCCCGCCTTCACCTTGGTACGGTAGGAAAACTCGGGCATATCCTTCATATACTGCTTAATGATCTCGGGCCTTTCGGGCCTTGGCCCCACAAAGCTCATGTCCCCCGAAAGGACATTTAAAAGCTGGGGAAGCTCGTCTATACGGACCTTCCTTATTACCCTCCCCACCGGGGTTATCCTGTCGTCGTGCCTGGTGGCAAGCCTTGCGGTGCCGTCCTTTTCGGCGTCCACTATCATGCTGCGGAACTTGTAGATATAGAATTCCCTGTTGTCAAGGGTGACCCTTATCTGCTTATAGAGCACGGGCCCCCTGTCATAGAGCTTTATACATAACGCTGTTATCAGCATGACAGGCGACAGCAGTATGATAAGGACCAGGGAAAGCACCAGATCCAGAAGCCTCTTAAACAGGAGCTGCTCGAATTCCAGAGGAGAGCCCTTTGTAAGCAGCAGGGGCGTATCGAAGAGGTGGAGGGTAGCAGAGCCTAAAAGGATGATATCAATGATCCTGGGCATCGTATATATCTCCACCGATCTTTCGTAGCAGTATTTAAAGATGCTGTTTCGCTTATTTACCGGCACATCCCAGAACATCACCGCCTCATGGGCATCGATCTCCTTATAGATGCTCTCAAGCTCCTCTTCCTCTGCATTCATGGAAACAGTGATGGAAAACTGGTGGCGTCTGGTCTTTACCTTTTCCACAAAGCGGTCCTTCTGCTTTCCTCCGTAAACCAGAAGGATATTAAGCGGAGGGAAGAGCCTTCTGTAGATCATCGTTGCCATAAATACCCAGCCGCAGATCACAAAGCACTGAAGCAGGGTTACGCCGATCACCGGAAAGGGCGAGGGGAAGTGATAGGCCAAAAGTACAATGATGAGGTAGAACAGGATATTGGTTATGATGGTGGAAAAGATCTGGGAGAAGGTCAGCTCCAGCATCCTGTAGGAGCCTATCTTAAGGCCGCCGTACATGATCGAGATCAGAAACAGGATGATCATGTAAACCACGGAAATAAAAATATGCCCCCAGAAATAATAGGCCTTCGGGAGCTCATGATTGTAATAGGCGACCCAGACAAAAGCCATAATGCCGCTCTCTGCGGCAACAATGAGGAACGCCATGAAAAAGCTGTATATTCTCTTTTTCATCTGAGTTGTTTTAGGCATATCTATATTGAAGGGGCGGCCGGGCCGTCAGCCGTTTAATAATTCTTATTCCTTCCCGGTAAGCTTAAGGAGAAGGGCGGCAAAAAGCCCCGCTGCTCTCCACACAAAAGAAAGACTGCTCTTACGGAGGTTTCCGGTTCGGTAAGCATAGACGGTATAATAGCCCGCATACTTAAGCTTAAGCACCGAAGGGGGCGTTATCCTCGCCCTCTGCTCGTAGTAAAGATACCAGCCCACGGGATTTTCCTTCTTAAGCCGCTTAAGGGAGTCCGTATAGCCGTTTTCCACAAGCTCGCATACGGTCAGCACCTTCGGGACCGCCTTAAGCAGGTAATTCCCGTCTATTTTATCATAAATATAGTCCTCGGGTACATATTTTTCGCCCTTTATCTCGGGAAACGGGTACTCCTTAAGGATGTGAGCCCTGTATACCAGCGTGGTCTCCCCCTTAAAGCCCTGAAGGTAAAGGCCGTACAGGGTGGTATAGCCGGGCCTTCCTTCAGGGTTTTTACGGGAAAAGACCGCGTCAGGAAAATCATCGTTATATAACGGTGTTATCGGATCCTTTCCCTTATGGGCAACTATCCCGGCAAGCCCTTTTTCCCGCCCCGCTTCACCTGTGGAGAAGTCCTTAAGGGCCTCCCTGTAAGTATCGCAGATGACCGCAACCGCGTCATCCGTCAGGTAGTCATCCGAATCAAGGCACAGAAAAAGCTCCGTGCCGCAGAGCTCTGCCCCAAGGTTATGAGCCCGCATCTTTCCGCCGTTTTCGGTGTACTTATATATTATCTCAAAATCCGCCCTGTCCTTAAAGCCCCTGACCGTTTCCGCGGTATCATCAGTCGAGCCGTCATCGACTATGAGCCAGATAAAGTCCTTCCCGGTCTGCCTCATAAGGCTTTCAAAGGCCCGGGGAAGGAGGTCTGCCCGGTTATAGGCGGGGGTAAAGACCGTCAGCAGGATCTCTTCCTGTTTCTTTTCCATAGGCATTAATACACCACCGAATAATCCACCAGCTCAAACTCCCAGGGCTCCCTCAGCTCATATTTCATGATCCGGTGGGTCTGTGTCATACCGGTCTCTTTAAGCCCGGCCTCCTTAAGGTACGCAAACATCGGGCTTGCCTTATCGAGCACCACATATTCGGTATGAGTCTCTTCCATGGCATCAATAAAGTCCTCGATGCTCACATCCTGATATTTCACAAGGGCAGCTATTATCCTGTACTGGGGATGGGTCTCATCCTCAAGCTGCTCCTGTGTAAATTCGTTTACCACAGCATAGAGGTAATCCTCCCTGTCCACCGTAAGCAACATCCTGGGATCGTACTGCCTCATCTGCATGTTATATTCATACTCGAGAAACACCTTCGGATACATGGAGTCCGAATCCTCATGTATCATCCTTGAGACCTCCAGCATGTCCCCGGGCATCTTATAGATATTGTCCGCCCATCTGATGCCGTTTTTATAAAGAAAGCTCCCGGAGAGGATAAAGACCGCGGCCAGCAGCATGGCCGCGATCCACCTGGCCCTTTTCTCAAACTGCCATAAGAGCTTAACCGCTACATAGGGGAGTATTATCACTATGGGCGTTATCCAGAAAAACCTGTAGTATTCGCTGTTTACGTCAAAGAACCTGTCAAGCACCACCGGAGCTATGGGATTGTATACAGTCAGTATAAGAAATATCCCGGACGGGAGAAATATCTGCTTTTCCCGGCTGTTTCCGAACACAAGGAGATACAGGAGAGCGAGGACATAAAGCATGGCATAGGCATTGGAGCCTGTGTAATACGACAGACAGGCCTCCAGATACCCTATTCCCTTTTCAAAAACATTAAGGCCCTGCATTTTTCTCCTTTCTATCTCGGATAGGTATAAAAGACAAAATATCCCTTTACATACAGTACAAAGGCCAGGGCAAAGGCCATTCCCGGCACCACGCAGAGAACATATTTCGGTATCCACTTAAACCGTCCTGCCCGTATTATGAGCGGAACAAACAGCACCGTAAGCTCCACCGGCATCAGCATGTTCGCGGTGGAAGAGATCGTGGATGCCCCGAAGCATACCAGAAACACTGACAGCCAGGGCCTTACGGGATTTCCTTCTCCTGTGTTCTCCCGGGGCAGCGCGCCCTGTGAGCCTTCCACGGAAACAGCGTTGTTCATGCGTATAAAGAGATAGAAAACCGTCATGATCGCGAGATTTCCGACTATGGCCTTCCCCTCATAGGTTCTGGTCATCAGAAACAGGGATGAGGTGTAGATCGTATTAAAGGTGATATTTATAAAAAATATCAGCCCCATCATCAAAAGCACCAAAAGCTCAGGCTCCACCTCTTTATTCCTTAGCTTCCCATCCCCGGCGGGCTGCAAAGGATCTGCCTTGAGCTCCCGCACAGAAGGATCGCTCTGAGATCCTTCCCTGCCTGAAGAGATAAACCCGACCCTCACAAGCTCCTTTGCCGTCATAAAATACACAAGGTTTGTAAGGATGATGATCACCGTGGCCATAACGGATTTTGTCCAGATCAGGGGCTCGATCCCGGTAAGCCGGCATACTACGGCATCCTGGACCGAATAGGTGGCAAAAAAGTAGCGCATCTCGAAGTGATCCTGCCAGGCTCCGGTAAAGGGGTCGTAAACGTTGATCATGTCGGTATCCACGTTGGTGCTGACCCCCGCAACGTAATAGGATGCGTCAAGGGTAAAGTTGTAGGTTCCCGCAACCAGTATTATCTGAACCAGAACAAGGACGATAAAGCCTGCAATGATGAACGGGCGCGGCTTTGATATAAGACCCGGCTTTCCGGCGCGATCCCCCTCCCTGGCAGGCTCGGCGGACTCTGCCCAAAGCTTCTGCCTGCGGGGATCTCCCCGGGATCCCGCCCTGCTGTACAGCAAAAGCAGCGCCGCAGCCGCGGCAAATATAATAACAACCGTTACCCATATCGCGGACAGCATCGACAGCGGCCTGTAGAACTTCATCACCGGGACACAGAAAAAGAAAAAAACGGCATAATAAGCAAAAAAGCCCACTACCAGCCTTAAAGAGACAGGCGTCTTTTCATGCCTCTTAAACAGCACCACCGTCCCGAAGGAGTAATATATTATGAAATTAACGATCACTGCGGCGCAGATCACCGCCAAATCCTTAACCATAGCGCTTTATATTTATTTCTTCCCCTTATATTCCTTAAGGTTCATCAAATATACCGATCCGATGTCAAGCCCCCGTTTTTTGCAGACCTTATAAGCCCCGGTGCTCTCCTCTCCTTCTCCGGTCAGATACCAGCAGTCCACCCTGTTCCCGTATTTCGTGATAAACTCATAGAGCTCATCACCGTAAGCATCGCTTCCTCCTCCGGTAACCAGGAGGGCGCCGTTTGACTGTACCAGAACAAGCCCTTCGGCCTTTCCGCTTCCTTCAGGGATAAACTCATAGGCCCTCAGGCTCTGCTGTATATTTTCCTGAAGCCCCGCCGCCGCCTCGTGAAGGTTATTGATCTTTCTGTTAAGCACAAGTATCATCCCCGCAAAGCAGACCGCAAGCACGATGAGCGCGATCCCTACATTTCTTGAATTAACTATCCTGTGGTTCATATCCCATTCCTCTTCAAAGCTCTCTTCTGTTTCCGTCCCCGATGGGCCGCGCGCTATCTGCTGTGCCTCTGCCGCCTTCTCCTTAACGGGCTGTCTTTTTTCCACACGGTCGAGCACGAACCAGAGCGCTGTTGCCAAAACCCCGTGTACCAGAAACGCCTCCTCGGAAAAATATGACAGCAGAAGCGTCGTTTTCGAAAGCAAAGCTGATTGGTAGCCGAAAATATGCAGAAGCTCAAGAATGAACAGCATGAACAGACATTTGTCCGTATCATCCCCGAAAAGCTTTCTCGCAAGGCTCCATTCTATGCTGTAATACATGGAAAGCATGAGGGGCGGCAGCACCGTATATACAAGGGTCATCGGATGTACCCTTATAAGGTCCGAAAGCCAGGCATACAGCATCATAAGCGGCGATCCGTGCACCACCTGCCCCGTCTCCCCCGAAAAGGTGGCATCCGAAAGCCTCCCCAGAACATCCGGGCCTTCGGGCGCGTACCTGATCAGAAAGATCATCTGCAGTATTATGATCAGTATCACAACGGCCGCAAATATAAGGGTAAGGGCGCTTTCCTTCTTACGGTTCTTAAGGCCGGCCCTGAAGCTCTTAAAAAACCTGGGAAATCTTCTTGCATCCATGAACAGGAAGAAGATCTCGAGGGTAAAGATCGCAGCCAGCCACAAGGCTCCCGCAAACTTTATGCTCGCCCCCGAAAAGGCGCAGAATTCCGAACATACGCAGAAGATGAGCAGGATCACCGTCATTCCCTGGGCATAGATCGTTACTATCTCCATGCTCCTGTGGCCGGTAAGCGCCCTCAGCACAAAGCCGGCGATAAAGGCCAGGATGAAAAAAAACAGATACAAAACGAGGGATACGATCACGATCATTGCGCTTTTCCCCCGTTTTCCCTGTTATTTCGGACCTCTTCCCCAGGCCCTTCGGCGATTTGGTAGATCTCGATCTCTCCCGCCGATGCGACAAGCTCGTAGCCGAATTCCGAGGCCTTAAGCTCCGGATAATATCGTCCGGTATCCGTAACAATATATTCATACCCCTCCCTGCGTCCGATATCGGTGATCTGTTTCATATCGGGCACCGCGGTAGAGAACTGATTGTATACAATACGGGCGCTTTCCGTAAGATCCGAGGCATCCTCCTCTTCGGGATGCTCATAGAGAGGCATGAATTTGGAGCTGTATACCTTCAGATACGGAGAAAGGGCGGGATAGGCTATCACGCTTATCACGCTTTCCTCCTCCCCAAGCTTAAGAAGCTTATCCATGACCATCACATATTCCGTTTTGATATGAAGGGTATTTTCCGCAGGCCCGAAGAAAGAGGCCGAGATCACCCGGTTCCCGCTTAAGAAGACGGCTATGACCATAAGCCCCGAAACGGCAAGACTTTTAAGCAGCCTGCTTTTTTTCCCGCCGCTCTCCTTATCCGCGTATTCCCTGAAGAGGGTAAAGGCATAGGAGATTCCCGTAAGCGGTGACAGCAAAAAAAGCGCCGGAGGATATTCCCTGCGCTTTTCACAACCGGACTGCGCAGTTTCCGGCGTTGAAGGGTTTCGTCTGGAAATCCTGTTAAGTCCGTAGATAATAAGCAGTGCCGCCAGAAACAGTACTGCAATCTTCCCTGTCCCGAAAAGCCTGCGGCATTCATTGGCGGCAGCCTCTAAAAGCTCTTTCACCCTGCATTCCCCTGCTTATAATTGTCCCTGAACCACTCGTAGGCAAGCTTAACGCCTTCTTCAAGCTCGATCTTATGCCTCCAGCCAAGCTCATGGAGCCTTGTAACGTCGGTGAGCTTTCTGGGAGTTCCGTCAGGCATGGAGGAATCCCATACTATCCCGCCTTCGTAGCCCACGGTCTTCTTTACCAGCTCTGCAAGCTCCTTTATGGTGATCTCCTTTCCTGTTCCTATATTGACGTGGGAGACTCCCGAATAATTCTCAAGCAGGAACACACAGGCATCCGCCATGTCATCCACATACAGAAATTCCCGCAGAGGGCTTCCGCTTCCCCAGAGAGTCACGTTTTCGGCATCATTGACCTTCGCCTCGTGAAACTTTCTGAGCATGGCTGGAAGCACATGAGAATTATTGAGATCATAATTGTCATGGGGCCCGTAGAGATTGGTGGGCATGCAGCTTATAAAATCGTCCCCGTACTGGAGCTTGAAGTACTTGCACATTTCAAGCCCCGAGATCTTTGCGATGGCATAGGCCTCATTCGTAGTCTCAAGGGGGCCCGTAAGCAGCGCCTCCTCCGGGATCGGCTGGGGAGCCATCCTGGGGTAGATACAGGTACTGCCGAGAAACAGAAGCTTTTTTACCTTATAGTCGTGGGCGCATTTGATGACATTGCACTGGATCTGCATGTTTTCCCAGGCAAACTCCGCAGGGCTGGTATTATTGGCGTTTATTCCGCCCACCTTTGCTGCCGCAAGCACCACATACTCCGGTCTCTCCTCTTCAAAGAAGGCCCTTACCGCGGCCTGATCCGTAAGATCAAGCTCGGAATGTGTCCTCCCGATGATATCCGTATAACCCTTTGCCTCAAGATTTCTTTTGATAGCGGAGCCTACCAGCCCTCTGTGGCCCGCCACATATATCCTGGAATTCTTTTCCATATATCCCGCCATTTCAGGATCACTTTGATCCTTCACCTTCCAATTGTCTTTTTTTTGCTTCCGCGGGGCTGATGCCTGCGATCGCCCTCATATCGGAATCCACCATCATGGCCACCAGCCTCTTAAAATCAACCTTTCTCTTCCAGCCCAGCTCCTTCTCGGCCTTTGATGGATCTCCCCACAGAAATTCCACCTCTGCCGGCCTGAAGTACCTCGGATTTACGTCCACCAGGATCCTCCCGGTCTTCTTATCGTAGCCCTTCTCTCCTACACCGGCGCCCTTCCAGGCGATATCTATCCCGACCTCCTTAAAGGCCAGCTCCACAAATTCCCTTACGGTATGGGTCTCGTTGGTGGCAAGGACATAATCCCCGGGCTTCTCCTGCTGGAGGATGCGCCACATTCCCTCAACATAATCCCCCGCAAAGCCCCAGTCACGCTTTGCCTCCAGATTTCCCAGGGAGAGCTTCTCCCTTTCTCCGGCTATTATCTCGGCCACGGCCCTGGTTATCTTTCTGGTAACGAAGGTCTCGCCTCTCCTTGGAGATTCGTGGTTAAAGAGTATGCCGTTGCAGGCATAGAGGTTATAGGCTTCCCTGTAGTTTACCGTGATCCAGTAGGCATAGAGCTTGGCCGCGCCGTAGGGGCTCTTGGGGTAAAACGGAGTCTTCTCGTTCTGGGGCGCGGTCTCGGGAAGCCCTCCGAAGAGCTCGGAGGTGGAGGCCTGATAGAACCTGCACTTTACGCCGGTCTTTTTGATGGCATCCAGCAGCCTTAAGGTCCCTATCCCGGTGGTCTCCGCTGTATATTCCGGAACCTCGAAGGAGACGGCGACATGGGACTGAGCCGCAAGATTATATATTTCGGTAGGCTGGATCTGCTCGATCAGCCTGTTAAGATTGCTTGAATCCGTAAGATCCCCGTGATGGAGGAACATCGTCTTGTCCCGGATCTCCCTGTCATAGTAAAGATGATCGATCCTGTCGGTGCTTATGGTGCTGTGACGCCTTATGATGCCATGCACCTCATACCCCTTTTCAAGCAGCAGATCCGCAAGATAGGACCCATCCTGACCGGTTATTCCTGTTATCAGCGCAACATTTCTCATAAAATTCCCCCATATTCAAAAAAATATGATACACTATGATTCATCAAATATATATACTAACATACCTTAACTTTGTTTTCAATCCGATTAAAGGAGCGTGGTTATGTCCTTCTTTTCTTCATTAATACACAATTATCTGTTCATGGCAGCGGTTCTGGGATGGCTGATCGCCCAGGTGTTAAAGGTCATCATAGATGTTTCAATCACCAGGGAGATAAACTGGGAAAGGCTGGTGGGCTCCGGCGGTATGCCCAGCTCCCACTCCTCCACGGTCTGCGCTCTGATGATGGCTGCGGCCCTTAAATGCGGGCCATCCTCAAACGAATTTGCAATCTGCGCCATCCTTGCGATCATCGTTATGTACGATGCCAGGGGCGTCCGCCGGGAGACAGGCAATCAGGCCGTTGTGCTCAACCAGATAATGGATTACTTCACAAGCACTCATCCCGAGCAGATCAAATTTACCGAGGATAACCTGAAGGAACTTATAGGACATACCCCTCTTCAGGTCCTTATCGGAGGGATTTTGGGCCTTATTATCGGCTATCTGACCTGGCCGGTATTCTCCTGATCGGGGGCTTCCCCTTTCAGGCAGCGGTTATATACCGTCTGCATGATGCCCAGCATTACATAAAAATAAGCGATCATATAGATCGGAAAATAGTACTTGAAATATGACGCCGGGGCAAGCACGAAAACAATGGCAAAATGCATGAGGAGGCCGCCGGAAAGGAAGAAAGTAAACCACCTTCTTTTTATGAGCGCAAAAAGGCACAGCAGTATTATTATCGTCACCGGAATGAACAGGTTATAGGAAAGGGTCTTTACGACGCTTATCCCGAAGGACGCCAGCTCCCTGAGGCCCGTGCCCGTAAAAGTGATATGATAGGGAAGAGCCGCATAGCAGAAGGCTCCCCATCTGGTCTTTAATAAAATATCAACGTTATTTATAAACAGCCGCTTACAGGCAGCAGCGTAGTTGAAGAAATCCTCTACCGAAGCCTCCTCTCTGACCCCGACAAACCCGTCGGCGTAGAGTATCAGCACATCCTCGTAATTTATGTCCCCATAGTAGTCATTGATCGCATCTATCGTCTCCACCGAAAGGTACTTGTCTATGATCTCCAGGTCCTGACTGTTCTTTTCCCGGTCCAGCCCGTTTCTGAACATGTTCGTAACCGTATAGGCATAAAAGGGCTTCATCCTGTCATCCGCCTTTGCCGAAAGCTCATCCGCCGCAAAACCGTTCTGGGGTACGGACACAAGGTACTGACAGATAAGCGCCCCGGCGACCAGCGCGATCACCGGAGATTTCTTTCCGGCCCTTAAGCCCGGATAGGCGATAAGAATGAGGATTACGGAGATCACCGCAAAGTATATGCCCTCGGTCCGCCACTGGGTAAGGATCGCAGACACAAAAACGATCCAGGTGATCTTACCCGCATTGGCGGGGATCTCCTCCAGCATATCAAAAAGCATCAGCACGACGAGGTAAAGATACACAAGGAAATATATCGGAAGCCTGTGGGCGCTTGTGGTATAGGCGATGACGGGATACAGCAGAAACAAAAGATAAGCGCCATACCCATAGCGTTTCCCATAGTAGCGCCCGACCCTGTATACAACATATCCCACCACCATAAGCTCTATGATGAGCTTAAGAAAGATGGGGCCGTAGATATGGGGGATCAGCATGAGAGCCACGATATAATAGTAGGTGGTGATATAATAAAACCAGGTATAGTGGGTAAGGGTGAGGGCATTCTGAAGGATCAGGGTTTCGTCGTTGCTTAAATACCCGCCCCTCAGCTTGAAGGCACAGACCGGGATGATCACAATAAGATAGGGGGCCGCGCATTTAAGGCCCTCCATAAGCCTTGCCCCGATCTCTCTCCCGTCACTGATAACGCTCCCGGAGGCATTTTTATATACAAGGCTCCCCCCTTCCTTCCCGTGTCTGAAGAGAATGAGGTAAAGACCGTTATAGAAGGCAAAAAGCGCCATAAACGCTATCGCCTTGCATATATAATAATCCACGGGATTATCGGAGGGCGAAGCCTCAAATATCCTTTTATCCGTCCAGAAGGTCAGGGCCAGATGCAGGGCCGAGACCGCTGCGGTCACGATATATTGTTTGATATATGGTTTATTTTCCATTTTTTTATGCCTCTGAGACCGGGCAAAGCCCGTCTCAACCCATAAGCTGCGGGCCGTGATCGCGTAATCAAAAGCGCGTTCAGGCTGTAAATAGTAACCGGTCCGCGCCGGTCTGCCGCGCAATAATGATAACTTTTAAAAGGGCACCTGCTCCGGAAGGCGCATGTGCCCTTTTCTGTATTCTCTGTCTGTTATTTTCTTATATCCGTTCTTATGGTACTGAAAACAGCCGGCAGGATCGTTATCCGCGGGTAAGGATACTGCAGGCTTGAAACTACCTTTATCCTTTAACAGGTAAGCAGCATCACAGAAGCTCCAGCCGGTTGATCGCGCTGAACATGGCCCTTACCGAGGCTCTGGTGATGTTGGAGCTTACGCCCGCGCCATAGGTAACCCTTCCCTCTTCCGCGTCCAGAAGGTGGATATAGGCCGCCGCCTGAGCGTTGGCACCGCCCTGCAGAGCATGCTCTTCGTAGTCAAGCACCTTAACGTTGATCCCGAAGGTTTCCCTGAGGCCTCTGATAACCGCATCAATGGGACCGTTGCCCACTGCCTCCAATCTTCCCTCCTCACCCCTTAAGGTATAGGTCAGGGTCACATGGGTATCGAATTCCGTATCACAGGCATCCGACTGATCGTCTACGCGCAGCTTTCTGAAATGAAGGGGTTCCTTCCTGTCCAGATAATTCTCCCTGAAGGCAGCCATGATCTCGTTCGGCGATACCTCGCCCTGCTTCTCCGAGATGGCCTGGATGACCTTTGCAAATTCCTTGTGCATGCCCTTTGGAAGCTTGAAGCCGAAATAGCTGTCCATGATAAAGGCAACTCCGCCCTTTCCGGACTGGGAATTGATACGGACGATGGGCTCGTATTCACGCCCTATATCCGCAGGGTCGATGGGAAGATAAGGAACCTGCCATATTTCCGACTTCCTCTCCTTCATGGCCTTGACTCCCTTGTTGATGGCATCCTGATGAGATCCCGAAAATGCGGTAAACACGAGCTTGCCTGCGTAAGGGTGTCTGTCGTCTATGGGCATCTTGACGAGACGCTCATAGACCTCGATTATATCATTGATCTTCTCTATGTTAAGCTGAGGGTCAATACCCTGGGAGAACATATTGTAAGCGATGTTTAAGATGTCTATATTGCCGGTTCTCTCCCCATTGCCGAAAAGGGTACCTTCCACACGGTCGGCTCCTGCCAGCATGGCAAGCTCGGTCGCGGCAATACCGGTTCCCCTGTCGTTGTGGGGATGTATGCTTAAGATCACGCTGTCCCTGTCCGAGAAATGCCTGTTCATCCACTCTATCTGGTCAGCATATACATTTGGGGTGTTCAACTCGACAGTGGCCCGCAGGTTGATTATCACAGGATCGTCCTTGCTTGCTCCCCATTCCTTAAGGACTGCCTCACATATGTCATGAGAGAACTCAACCTCGGTTCCGGTGAAACTCTCCGGTGAATACTCAAGCCTGATGTTCCCGTCGAACTTATCAGCCCTCTCCTTAACCCACCTTGTTCCGTTAACTGCTATCTGTATTATCTCATCCTTGTCCATATTGAACACAACATCCCTCTGAAGCACGGATGTGGAGTTGTAAATATGAACTATAACATTCCTGATCCCTTCTATGGATTCGAAGGTCCTCTCGATAAGCTCCTCACGGCACTGCGTAAGCACCTGCACCCACACATCATCCGGTATCAGCTTCCTGTCTACCAGCTGGCGCAGAAAATCATATTCTATCTGGGATGCTGCTGGAAAACCAATCTCTATTTCCTTGAAGCCAAGCTTCAAGAGCATCTCAAAAAACTCTATCTTCTCCTCTACGATCATGGGATCGATAAGGGCCTGATTACCGTCACGAAGATCGACGCTGCACCATATGGGTGCCTTCTCTATCTCCTTATCGGGCCACTGCCTCTCCGGATAATGAAGCACCGGATTCTTTCGGTATCTTTCTACGTTTTTCATAATAACTTCCTCCCGTAAACAAAAGCCGATGGAGGACCATCGGCTGTCATTACATATTCTATTCGCCCAATCCGCTCTCTATCGCTTCCACCAGGGCCTTGAGTGCTGCTTCTTCGTCCTCGCCTTCACACACGAATTCAATTTCATCTCCGCATTTAACACATGCGCCGAGGACGCTTAGGACGCTCTTGGCATTCGCCGTACTCTCGCGAAAATTAAACGTGATCAGGGACTTAAACTGCATGGCCTCCTTAC
>DNAD01000047.1:3552-5369 GCA_003484785.1 Lachnospiraceae bacterium | reverse complement strand
GGATCGTCATCTAAAGATCCTTGCTCGATGGCGCATGCTCGTCGTGTATGACCGTAAAATATGAATCATAAATGTCGAAGAAACCGGTGGTATTGATATCATCGGTTTTTTCGTAGGATATGGATTTCCAGAGAGGCTCATTCAGATTGGACTTAAGCCCGGTCACAAATTCGTCGTAAAGGGCGTTAAAGCTGTCCTGTCTGGTCTTATTGATGATGGCCAGCTTATTCTTTTCGGTCTCTTCCTTATTAAAGGTACTGCGGCATTTGATAATGTGGTAGCCGTATTCGGTTTTGATTATATCGCTTACCTCCCCGATCCCGAGTGAGAAGGCAGCATTCTCCAGGGCGTAGGGCATTACACCGCGGCCGAAGGTATACTCGCTCTGGGTATCCTCGTTGTAGTAGCTGTCGGCCAGTACGTCGAATTCGGTACCCTCGTCAAGCTTGCTCTTTATTTCCAGAGCCCGTTCATAAGCTTTTCTGGTATCCTCCTCCGAGTAGTTTATCCTTTTTCCGTATGGGTCTGTTTTATAGGTCTTTACGAGGATACTGCCGACGGTAATGGTCCTTGCGGCATCATCGCTTATCTCCGGTTCTATGCTGTCGGTCACCTCGTGGTACAGCTTGTCGGCGATGGCGTAATCCCTGTACATGTTGTAGATGTCATCTACCGTAACATCTAAAAGCTCTGTTTCCTGTTCGTTTAAGGAATCCATATAAAAGCGGGCCGCAGCCTGTATTTTCTGTTCCTCCTCCTCGCTCAGGGTAAGGCCCCTTTTTTTGGCAAGAAGGTTAAGGGCTTTGATCTGGGCAAGCCTTGCAAGAATGGTCTCCTTGTATTTTTCCTCAACGGTGATCTCCGAAGGAGAGGAATTGTCCATGGAAACTGAGATCTTATTATCCGGATTTGCCTGAGCGCCGGCTGAAGCCGATAAGGAGCTTTCCTTTACGGGCAGCTTTGTCTTCCATATACCGGGGCCAAAGAGTATGTCATAGCTGTTTTCCGAATTGACCAGGTAGACCATAACCTCGTTTTTCATGCAGGAGGAGTCGTCTATCCTGAAGACTTCATTTTCCTCGAAGTCGGTAGTCAGGACTATCTCGGTCTTCCTTTTGGCGCAGCCGGACAGGAGTATAAGTATTAAAATGAGTGAAAGCAGACGCTTTGGCTTCTTCATCAGTCAACCTCATTATGTGAGTCGTATAACATAAGTATATCACATCTCCCGGTATTTCTACGAATGATGTTTGAATAATTTTTTTGTATATGTTATCATGAATAAAAGTTTTGAGGCTCGATTAATTGAAAGGAGTATAAAATATGGCCAGGTTAGGAAAGGTTTTGGGATTTGCCGCTGTAGCGGCCGCAATTTTGGGAGGGATCTACTATTTTTTCTTCAGAGAAGAGGAGGATAGTAAAGAGAGCGCTCTTCCGAAGGAGAATGAGATAAAGAATTTCTTTGATGAGATGCCTTCGAGAGAGTATGTTTCTCTTAACAGAGAGGCTTCTGAGGGCAAGGATATCAAGGAGAGCCTGAAGGAAAAGATAGACCAGTCGGTCAGGGAAAAGGAAGAAAAAAAGCGTGAAGAGGAGGAAGGGGTAGGCCTTGTTAAGGATGAGGTCGATACACAGGCACCCGAGTTTGAAAAATTCAAAGAGGAACCTGAGGATAAGGATGAGTGATAATGATGTAAACTCTCTGCTCCGGGCTTAATGCCCGGAGCTTTTGTTTTCTTCAAATCGTGCGCATCGGCGCTAACCCCGGTTTGCGCCGGTTCGGTCTGAGTTCAGACCGAACAATTTCATTAGCCGGG
>DNAD01000047.1:0-3458 GCA_003484785.1 Lachnospiraceae bacterium | reverse complement strand
CCGCGCTCCTGCGGGCCGGGAGCGTTGTTCTGCCCGCCCTCCTGAGAGGAAGGCTCTGTGCTGCGCCCGTTTTCCTGTGGGCCCGTAAATGCGTTTTGCCCGTCTCCGGGCTCAATGTTCTGCCTGCTTCCCTGGGGGTCCGTAAAGGTGTTTTGCCCGTCTCCGGGCTCAATGTTCTGCCTGCTTCCCTGGGGGCCCGTAAAGGTGTTTTGCCCGCTGCCGGGTTCTATGTCCTTTCCGCCGCCCTGCTGGCCCGGATCGGCATTCTGCCCGTCTTCCTGCGGGTTCTGAGGGGCGTTTTGCGTTCCGCCGGTTGTGGCCGGGTCCATGCTTTGCCGGTTGCCCTGCATCCCGCCGGGGGTGGCCGGATCCATGCTTTGCCGGTTATCTTGCGGGGCGGGTATGTCAGGGCTTTCCGAGCGGCCATGGGGAACGTTCTGAGCCTCGGATCCTGCTTTATCAGGTGAAGCATCCTGCACGCCGGTGCTTACGGAAGGATCGGTTTTATCAGGCACATCCTGCTTTGGCCCGGAATCCCGGACAAGGCCGTCACTGCCTCCTTCCGGTATCCCATCCTTTATTTTGTTATCATCCGAAGGCTCATGGTCATTGAAACCCTCATGAGAGGGCACTCCGGGCCGGGTCATGCCTTCGTAAGGGTCTGTTGACATATCCGAAGCGTTTTCGGAAAGAGGTTTGGGCACATCATGGCTGTCCCCGGGGTTTTCGGGCTTTTTGCGCTCATCCATATAAACCCTGCCGGGACTGAGATTCTGCTTTTTGGCCTTATCCCTGAGCTCTCTGGTTGCCTCGATGGCTTCCGCGTTCACATGCTTATCCTCTCCGTGCTCCTTCCGGTCCCTGTTCCAGTCGTCAACGCTGCCGAGTATTTCCCTTTCCAGCCTTTCATGGCGGGGAAGGCGGCTGCCCACCGTAAATACGGCTTCTGTGTCTTCATCTATATAATCGGCGGATTCAAGGCCGTTTAAGGTGATGGAAACGGCCTTATCAAGCTTCTGTCCCTTTACTTCGTCCGCCACCGCGTCCACTATTTCCTGTCCGTCCTCGTTAAGAGCCTCCATCCTTATAACCTTGTCAAAAGCGTTAAGGGAATAGCTCAGGGAGGGAGTAAGATCCATTGTGACAGTGGTGAAGGCATAGGTATTGGCGGTAAGCAGGCCTGTGCCCAGAATAAGGACTATGGCGGCCGCGGCTGCCTGGCGGGCATATTTTCCCATAAAGGTGATGATCTTTGCACGGTTCTTTTCGGGAAGGTCAAGAAGCTGGCCCGGGGTATAATTCTTATTTTTGATTATTTCAACGGAGCCGTCAGGCTTCAGTACCGCGGCCTTATTCTTTTTAAGCTCAACTACTACCGATCTCATAGTGCGTCCTCTCAGCAAAAAACATCTTTTTGGCACCCGATATCATGTTAATTCAAAAACCTTATATATTCGTATAATCCCGGGTAGTCGCCGTCTATTATCAGCGCGGAAACGATGAGATATTTCCTGAATTTATCAATAAATTTACGGGACAGCTTTTCCCGTTTCATTACTTCCTTCGCGGGGAAAAGGCCCGTTTTTCTGAGAGCCTCCATAAGGGGTGGAGGGAGAAAAAAGGCTTTTATCGCCTTTGAACAGGCGTCCCGTGTGCTCTTTGTTTTGGGAGAATGGCCCGCAAGGTCGAAAAAAGAGATATTATACTGCTTCAGTTCCTCACTGAGGGCAAGGATCTCATCCCTCAGGTCGTTATCTATGACAGTACTGTTATCCGAAAGCTTATCCTTAAGCTCAAGTTCAAAGGAAAAGCCGGTGTCCTCATCATTTACCTCCCCCTCAAAGGCGGAAGGGCTGAGACTCAGCTCCCGGGCGCTCTTTTGGGATTTTCGGTAAAGGTCTGTCAGACGCGCCTTCATGACCGTAGCCGCAAAGCTCCAGAAGTTCCCCTTTTTTTCATCGTATTTATCCAGAGCCTCGGACACCGCAATAAGAGCGACGGAGAAATCATCATCGCTTTTGGTTATGATGCGGCCGGAAAGAGCAGAGGCCAGTCTGATTATATGATCCTGGGAGTCTTTCAGAAAATCGTTTCTTTTTTCGGGATCCCTTGAGGCTTCCAGGGCTTTTATGTTTTCAGATTCATTATCCGGTCTCATTTAAAGCTGTCATTGCTGCCGCTTACGTACCAAACGGCCGTGAACGGTAACTGTCCTTATATTGATTTATTCGATGGAAAAGTAAAAAAACAGGGGGTAGAACCTGTTTTTTTAAACGGTTACATTATACCAAAAAATAAGGGGATAAGAAAGAATGATTGGAATTATTGCCCGTGGGAATTATTAGCACTCACTTAAAATGAGTGCTAATTTTTTCTTGACTTTTCTGTCGCTCCGTATTACACTCTATTTTGATATTGAAGACAGGCAGCAACAGTTCATCTGTGTGTGAACAGGTCCTAAGATCCATTAAAGTAAATTGGCATCAAAAGCCCTGCGTGGTTTTTGATCCAGACAATAATAAAAGAAAGAGAGTGATAAACATGGCAAAAAAAGGTAATCTGTCGATCAACAGCGACAATATTTTCCCGGTCATCAAAAAATGGCTCTATTCCGATCATGATATCTTTGTCAGAGAGATGATCTCAAACGGCTGCGATGCCATAACCAAGCTTAAAAAGCTGGATATGATCGGAGAATATACTTACCCCGATGATTTTGAGAATAAGATCAGAGTAGTTGTAAACCCTGAGGAAAAGACCATCAAGTTCATTGATACCGGTCTCGGAATGGATGCCGATGAGGTTGAGGAGTATATTACCCAGATCGCTTTTTCGGGGGCTACCGCCTTCCTTGAGAAGTATAAGGACAAGGCAAACGACGATCAGATCATAGGACATTTCGGTCTTGGATTCTACTCGGCCTTTATGGTAGCCGAGCAGGTCGACATCGATACGCTCTCGTATAAGGAGGGCGCAAAACCGGTCCACTGGGAATGCGACGGCGGGACCGAATATACCATAGACGAGGGAGACAGGAAGGAGGTCGGTACCGAGATCACTCTCCATCTGGGAGAGGATACGGTGGAATTCTCCAATGAATACAGGGCCAGGGAGGTAATAAAGAAATACTGCTCCTTCATGCCTTATCCCATCTACCTTGAAAAGGCAAATGCAGAGCCTGAGTATGAGACGATAGATGCTTCCGAAAAGACCGATAAGGATACCGTGATCGAGACCATACATGAGGAGGCAAAGTACGAGGAAAAGGAAAAAGAGGACGGGACTAAGGAGAAGGTAGAGATAAGCCCGGCAAAGGATAAGGTTAAGATCCTTAAGCGGCCCGTTCCCATTAACGATACGAACCCTCTCTGGAACAAGCATCCCAATGACTGTACGAAGGAGGAGTACCTGGAATTCTACAGGAAGGTATTCCTGGATTACAAGGAGCCTCTGTTCTG
>DNAD01000238.1 GCA_003484785.1 Lachnospiraceae bacterium | reverse complement strand
CTTTCAGGAATAGATTCCAGAAAGGTTTATCTGTTTGCATATACGAACATGGGTCTGATGGCAGGTCTCGGCGGTATCCTTACCATAGCAAGGGCTACCCAGGCGCAGCCTACCTTCGGACAGGGCTACGAAATGGACGCCATCGCGGCCTGCTTTATCGGCGGAGCTTCAGCGTATGGCGGTGAAGGAAATATTTTCGGTATAGTTATCGGTGCTCTTCTTATGGGTGTTATCAATATGGGTATGTCCATTATGGGTACTGACGCGAACTATCAGAAGGTTATAAAGGGGCTCGTTGTTTTGGGCGCGATCATCTTTGACGTTTTGTCAAATAAGAAGAAAAATTAAGGAGGAGGAGTCATGGCGAAGAAATATACAGATGTATTAAAGAAAAATGCAATGCTTATAGTCCTTGTCCTGGTATATATCTTCTTTACCGTTGCGACAGGCGGAGGGATGTTCCAGGCGATGAACTTCAATGCCCTGATCACGCAGAACGCCTACGTATTCGTATTGGCAACCGGTATGCTGATGTGTATGCTTACGGGAGGAAATATCGACCTTTCCTGTGGTTCCTTTGTCTGCTTTCTGGGAGCCGTAGGCGGTATCCTTATGTCAGTTAAAGGTATGAATGTGGGAGTTTCTCTCATTCTCATGCTTATCATCGGGCTTATTTACGGATGCGTTCTGGGATTTCTGATCGCTTACGTGAATATTCCTCCATGGATAGCTACCCTTGCCGGATATCTTGCCTTCAGAGGCTGGGGAACGGCGCTCCTGAGTTCAAACAGTACGACCGGAAGTATCTCCCTTGCGGCACAGAAGCCCTTTCTTGCCATCTTTTCCGGGAAGGTGTTCTCTACTCCCGTTAACCAGATGAACATGGTATGCATGGCGGCGGGGGTTATCGCAAGCGTGGTTGTTGTATTTGTTTCCTTCAGAAACAGGGCTGTAAAGGTAAAAAAGGGTTATGAGGCAGATTCAGTAACATCTGTTATCGTGAAATGTGTTCTGGCTGTTGCGGCAATCCTTCTGTTTTCCTATAAGCTTGCTTTATCCGGAGGAATACCCACGGCTCTGATATGGGTCGTAGTCATCGTCCTTATCTATAATTTCATTACCTCCAAGACAACCATAGGAAGATATTTTTACACCATAGGCGGCAATGCCGAGGCTACCAGGCTTTCGGGTATCGATACGAAGATGATAATGTTTGTTGCCTACCTTAACATGGCATTCCTTACCGTTATCACCACTTATATAGTTACGGCAAGGTTCCAGGCAGCTAACTCCACCGCAGGCACCAACTACGAGATGGACGCCATCGCAGCCTGTGTTGTCGGCGGTGTATCGGCTTACGGCGGTGCCGGTAATGTTTTCGGTATGGTCATAGGCGCAACGCTTATCGGTGTTATCAACCTCGGAATGTCACTTATGGGCGTAGATGCCAACTGGCAGAAGGTTGTAAAGGGTATCGTTCTTCTGGCGGCGGTAGTGTTTGATATACTCGCTTCCAAAAAGAACAGCGTAAGATAAGGTAAAAGTTTCACCCTTTGGTGATCTGTTGAGTATACTGTGGTTCAGAGGTTGTTTCAAATGGACAGTGACAATAAAAAAAGAGGCTTTTCCGATAAATCGGTGATGACGATCAGGCTTCTGGTAGGCTGTTATCTTCTGTATATCGATCATTCAGTGGTCGGAAACCTGGGCAATTACGAAGGCGCCCAGAAGATTATCCTGATAGCGTGCCTGCTGCTGTTTCTGGTCGTAGGCATCCTCCTGATATTCATAAGCGTCAGGTTTTTATGGAATGACTGGAAGCAGTCAAGAGAGCAGATAAAGGAGGAGGAGCGCGAAAGGGAAAGCAGTGTCGTCAATCGCTCCATTACCGAGAATGCATCCATATTAAAGGATGCGGAAAACACAGAGGAAACTGAGGAAAAGACCGAAGAAGTTACCGGTCAGTAATGCCGGTCTTTTCTCAGAAAGCTTTCAAAAATCATACGGTAAACCGTAATCCGGGGAAAATGCGCAGATAAGCGCATTTTACCCCGGTTTTTTATTATCATTTTTCGTAATTATTATTATGGGTTAATAATATTTTAAGATATGATGTTGAAGGCAATAGTCACATTGCACAAAGTGACATGGTGAATTTGCGCAATAAACCGCTCTTGCAAGCCTGCTTGCAGAGACGGTTTACTGTGTAGATTGCATGGTATTTTTTCCTCAACATCATGGTATGGTGTCAGGAGCAGGTTATGAAGAATTACAAAATTAAGGCAGCCGGGTTATTTGTTACTATCTGCCTGCTTTTTACGGAATTGTTTCCTTCTGCTGTAAGGGCCGATATCACGGACAGAAACGGGTCTTATAACGGTCAGGGAAAGGTTGTATCCTCGCGCACATTGGAGAAGAAGGTCTCCGCAGGGCCAAAGAAGGAAGTGTATGAGGATTTTGATACAAAGGTGGTAGGGACCGACGGAAAGAGGTATGAGAAGGTTGAATATCTGTCGGCAGGCGCAGTCAGCAGGCTTAATGAGCAGCTGCGTCAGACCTATTATGATGCCTGCGATGAAATAGCCGATGATATCAAAAACGGGATCGATGAAGATGCTGTCATTGCCATCAGTGAGGACGGAAAACTGATCGTTTCAGTCAATATTGATATGAAGGAGGTATTTTCCGAGGATATTGCAGCGCAGTTGATGGATCAAAGTCCTCAGGAAGATAACGAGGCCCAGAGGGTTTGCGCATCGGCAGAGGCGGAAGGCAGCGTTTACCCCGATATCGTATCGGAAAATACGGAGCTTCTTGAAAACAACGGTATTTCGGAGGATACTGCCATAGAGATCCCGGCAAAAAGCTTTGATCTTATCCCTTCAGATAAGAATTATTTTCGTAAGCAGCTGGATTCCACATCTAAGGAGGTCTATGACGCGGTGGTCAGTTCCGCGGCCGATGGCAGCAATAAAACCTCAGTATCCGGAAATATATCCTCACAGACCGCCTGCAGCGCGGTAAGCGCAGCCATGAATACCTATATAGGAGCCTTTGAATGGTCATCGGGAAGCGGTACCTTAAACAGATCCTTTGTAACGGACTTTTTCGGTGATACCACAACCACCATAACCATCTCCTCTTCGGATTATTACAACAGCAGTCTTGAGGAAAGCGCGCAGGCTAAGGTTTCACAGCTTACTTCGGCGGCAAAGAGTTACGCAAGACAGAATTATCCGAACGACATACCCTACGGAGTGATAAGATATATCAATGACTGGATCTGTGAAAACAACTATTATGAACAGAGAGGAACCAGCTCGAACGACCACTCTACGGAACTGTATTTTAATTGTCACAGCAGCTACGGCGTACTTCTGAAGGGCTACGGCGTGTGTGAAAGCTATGCAAAGACCTTTTCGAGAGTTCTTGACGAGGCAGGAATAAGAAGCCTTTATGTTATAGGCAGTGCCGGAGGAGGGGGTCATGCATGGAACTATGTGTATCTTAATGATTCCTGGTATCTTCTGGATTCTACCTGGAATGATGGCGGAGATTACTCCAATGATAAATATTTCCTTGCGGGAGCTTCAAAGAATTCAAGCAGATATGCTGACGGAACCCACTATGCTAATTCGATGGATTTCACCTTCCCTGCTATCGCAGCGGAGGATTATACTGAAAATTCGGAGCCCGTACCTGTGCCTACGACGGCACCGACCGCAACACCTACACCGGTACCTACTGTAATACCTACAGTGACTCCGACCGCGGTTCCTACAGCGATACCTACAGTGACTCCGACCGTAACACCTGTAGTGACTCCGACGGTAACGCCCGTTCCGACCTATATTCCCGATCCCTCAGGGCTTACCGAAGATTCTTTTGAGTTTGAGCTTTCCGGTATGGCTATGAATGTCGGAGAGAAGGCATATGCGAAAATAAACGCATATGATGACAGAGTGTCTTCATACGAGATGATATGGGAAAGCGATAATACAGCCGTTGCGAAGGTAAATTCAAGGGGCAGGATAAAGGCTGTAAACTACGGAGAAGCAGAGATCTCCGTTACCATAGACGGGATCACCAAGAGCCTGGATATATATGTCTGCAGATCAACCCTGAAGTTTGAAAATGGCAGGTCAAAGCTGAGAGAGATATACTGGAAGGATGATCACGGAAAATTCGGCGAAGATGACCGGTTTGAGATACCGATCTATATTAAGACGAGCAAAGATATGCTGGACGCCGAAGAGCTTGTGCAGGCCGGGAGAGTGCCCGAGATCTCCTGCTCAAACAGCTATGCCGATGCCGAGATCACAGAGATCGCAGATGACAGGCTCATTCTTACAATCAGCCCTGAAGCGGCCGGGATCGCCACGAAGATCGTTGTAAGATTTAACGGCGGGAAGGCTGTATATATAGTGACCTCAAGATATTCGGATTAAGATCACAGGTTATCATTCGGCAGCATCACAGTTCTGGATGCTCTTATTGTAAGAACTGCACATATTTACCATAAATCTTTGTGAAGTATCTGCATTTTAAAATCAGCGATATTTTGTTATACTTTTGCTTGTGGGGGACGTTTGTAAACCCCGCAAGCATTCTATTTTAGGGAGGAAATGAAATGTCCAGTTTGTCTTTAAAGAATATCTGTAAGGTATATCCTAACGGATTTGAAGCAGTAAAGAACTTTAATCTTGAGATCGCTGATCAGGAATTTATCATCTTCGTAGGACCTTCAGGCTG
>DNAD01000355.1:2106-8675 GCA_003484785.1 Lachnospiraceae bacterium | reverse complement strand
GGATATCATCCAGTGCCCGGTCCAGACGTTTCTGCTTTTCCCGTGTCTCAGTCAATTCCAGAGCAAGCTCAAGATACTCTCTCGTTATCCTCTCAGCTGCTTCCATGTGCTCCTTTCCTGTTTGCGTAATTATAGCATAATTTTGTATTAAGGACTACGACAAACAGAAAGTTCGTATAAGTTCGTATAAGTAAAAGACAGGTATACAGTCAAATTTAAGACTAATGGTGGATCTGATGTTATTATCCCGATAATAGATGAAAAAGGTATTATTAATGTCTCAAAAAGTGGGAAAAAAATGATCTGTTTCATTTGAACCGGCTGCTTACCGAAATCCCGTTCTCATCTGCCTTTATGATTATCTCACCGCATTCGGCGGTTATGAAGATATGGTTTCCTTCAACCTTCGAAAGGCTCTGCAGCGCCTCTTTATGGGGATGGCCGTAGCTGTTGTCCCGCCCGCAGGAAATAGTCGATATCTCCGGGGAGAGAAGATCTGTGAACTCCTCCGAGCTTGCAGTCCTTGAGCCGTGATGAGCGACCTTAAGGATGGTAACCGGCTCGTTAAGGACCTTCAGGCTCTCCTTCCCCCTGCCAAGCTCCTCAAGGAGCCCCTTCTCCACCTCCGCGCTCATGTCTCCCGTAAACAGGGCGGTAATTCCGGTTTTCTTACTGAGCAGATGCAGGACAAGGGAATTGTCGTTAAGGTCCCTGTTTCTGTACTGCTCACCTTTGGTATCGGGAGCAAGGGCGGTTATACAAACCTCCCCTGTCTCTATCGTATCCCCGGCATCCATCAAAAAAACGGGAATTCTTTTTGAGGCAGCCTTAAGGAATTTCAGGTAGTTTTCATTTTTCTTCATTTCCTCCATAAGCGGCACCGCAGAGGAGATTATAAGCCTCTTTACGCTTATCCCGCAATTTTCATCCTCAAGCAGCTCGATTATCCCGTTGACATGATCCGCATCGAAATGAGATATGAACACATAATCGATCGATGCTATCCCATAGGCCTTAAGACATGGGATCAGCCTGTATTTTCCGATGTTTTTGATATCAGTCGCTCCCCCGTCGATCAGAATGACAGGGGTATCCCTTCCGAATATCAGCATCGAATCTCCCTGTCCCACCGAAACGGCGTGAAGCTCTACGGGAGCATGACGCCTTACACAGAGCACTGTTGTCGCAAGGGCGATCATCGCAAAGGAGAAAACGGCAAACCTCTTTTTCAGCCCCTCCGCATTCCACCCATCTGCCTCATCTCCATGAAGCCTGCATCTTTTAAGCTTTGACTGAAGGAATGAGAACAGAACGATCAAAAGGATTATAAGCACAGCATATACCAGGATCTGAAAGCGGCCCGGCTTTCCGCAGATATAAAGAGCGCCTCCCGAGCCTGCCGCGATCCCGGCCAGTCTGTCGTAAAGCCCCAGTATGACGGCCGTTACCCGGGAAGCCATATACGCTGTAACATCAAATAAAGCATGCGCTCCGCTGATCCCGGTAATTTCCGGGGCTATATTGCCGGCTATAGCGAGAATGACTCCGGCGCCAAGCACTATGCTCATAAGGGGTATTACCAGAAGGTTCAGAAGGATCCCGAAGAGAGGAACCTGAAAAAAGCAATACTGCGTCACCGGAAGGGTCGCCGTCTGTATTGAAAGGGAAAAAAGCACCGAATCAGTCAGTCCTCTCAGAAAGACAGCGGGCCGGCTTTTTGAGTTATGTAAACCTATGAGCAGTCTGTTTTTTACCACCTCCTCCCTTATGTTCATGAGGACGGGATTTATAAGGCTTATGCCCATAACAGCCGAAAAGGACAGAAGAAAACCGCTGTCATAAAGATAATAGGGGTTTTCCAGAAGCATAAGAACCGCGGAGAGAGCGGCGGCGCTTAAAAGATCATAGGTCCGTTTAAGGCTCATAGCTACGATCCCCATGACAAACATTATGAGAGCCCTTACCGTGGAGGTTGAAAGCCCCGTCATAATGCTGTACAGGAGCATCACAACCCCCGATAACGCCGCTGCCGCAGGGATCTTAAGCCCCATCCGTCGTAAGAGGGTGGTAAACAGCAGCCCCATGGCAGCTATATGCAGCCCCGAAAGGCTCAGTATATGCGCTATTCCGGCATTCTGATAGCTTTCCTTAATCTCTGCGTCGAGCTCTGTTTTATCTCCCAGTATAAGGGCGGTAACGGTTCCGGCTTTCTTTTCGTCAAGATAACGGAAGAATACATCCGAAGTCCTTTCCCTGAGCCTGTAAAGACCGTCGGCTATGAGCGAATAAGACTCTCCCACTGCTTCTATCCCGGCTTTTTTGATCCTTCCGTCGATACGCCTGATGGCGTAGTACCTGAAAGCATCAAAATTGCCCTCGTTCTCGGCCTGCTCGAAGGGCGAAAATTCCCCCCGGAGAGTGACTCTGCTGCCTATATGCAGCGGTTCATTTGACGAAGCAGCGCTTAAACAGGCGATAAGACCTTCAAAAACGTCCTCACCGCCATCACTGTCTGTCAGTTTCTCGGAAAGCATTGATCCTGATATGATCGAGATGTTCTTAAGATAAAGATTTACGGAATATTCCCTGTGTTCTATCCTGGTTATTGTGCCTGAAACCCTGAGATGTGTATTTTCGGATATGCTATCCCTCACCCTGCCCGCGTGGGTCCAGGGAGGAAAGAAAAGCTCGATGAGGAAGAGAACAAGCACAAAGGCAAGACACAGCACACAGACCGGTCTTTTAAAGTACAATATCCAGGTTCCTTTCTAACGGTGTATTCAGATAGCTGTGTTCCCCGAAGGAGATCTCGGTCTCTCCGTCGATCATGATCTGAACCTTGTTGATATTTGCAAGCTCTGTCAGAGAATTGACTATCGAGTACAGAACCGTTTCATCCGTAACGTTCCCCGCCTTGGTAAGAAACGCATTCGACAGGTTTACATAACATGTATAGTCCTTCGTGGTCATACTGAGGATCGACACATTCGAAGGTATTGTCGGATAATATCTGCCCGTAGACAGAGGCCCCTTAATGAGCTGTTCAAGCACTATCCTCTCCATCGCTATATTGCTGTTATAGGCAACGTTTTCCGCGGCCTTTTTCAGCTTAGTGCCACTCTCGTCGGCAAAATAGAGGGTAATGGTCGTCTTTTCATAGGAATTGATCTGGTTTCCTTCATTATATATAAACATATCCGCAGTCATGATCCCTACGGGCTCGAGCCTTTCATCCATGATCTCCGAGCCCTCCACCGAGAACCTTATCCCTTCCACACCGTCGATCTGACACAGGGTCTTTGCCACCGCCGCCCGCCTCAGTATCTCCTTTATGGTATCGGCCTGATAATACCCGCTGTCAAAGTCGATATTGATTATCCCCTCGTCGGAATACATGAAATCCTTAACCTTTGTATCCTGAATGGGAGGCTTAAGCTCAATATCGCCGGGCTGTGAGGACAGCACTTTAAGACATTCGCCTATCCTGTCCTCAACCTTTACAGACACCGGATCGTAAGGAACCTCAACAACCGTGGTCTCTTCCTTATTGATATAAAAAACCGAAAAATCACTGTCTGCCTTTCTTACGGCAGTGCTGCAGCCGGAAAGCGTCAGTGCCCCTGTCAGAGCAATGAAAAGGCAAAATACTCTTAACATCCGATGATCAACGCGCCCAATGCCCCATGGGACAAGGCGCCGCAGTGAATTGTTTATCTGATCCATTTATCTTATTCCTCCGGGCCGGTCTGTTTTTTCGGCACGCTTAGATGCTTAAGGGGGAATCATCTGCAGACCCTGCGCTCAGGCTCAGCCTTCAGACTGAGCCGATCCGCTCCGTTCTCCGGTGCCGGATATTTCTTTATCGGCAGCCTCCGATGCTTCATCACTTTGTTCAATATTCTCAATAGCCTCGGGAGCGCTGCCCGCCTGCTGCCTCGGGATCTTTACCGTAAATACGGTTCCCTCTCCTTCGGTGCTTTCAACCTTTATCGCGCCGTCATGCAAAAGCACGGCTTCCCTGGAGATGGCAAGCCCAAGACCCGTTCCGTCGATCTCGCTTGAATGTGATTTGTCCCCCCTGTAAAACCTCTCAAAGATATGGGGCTGCTGATCCTCCGGGATCCCCATTCCCGAATCTGATATCACAATGCTGAAGAAGGAGGGCTCCGAATCCAGCGTCACCCTTACCCAGCCCTTTTCGATGTTATATTTGACGGCATTCTCCACGATATTCGTAAGCGCCGAGGAAAGCTTAGCCTTGTCTATCGGAGCCACCACAGGCCGTATGACCTCAAGGATCAGCTCTATCCCTCTCTGATCGGCCAGAGGATGAACCCTCTTTAATATCTCCTCCAGCATCTCCTCGATGTTTACATTCTCAAGCTCCAGAGACGCTGAGGCATTCCTGTTCAGCTTTATCAGTGTCAGAAGGTCATTTATGGTCTTGTTCTCCCTGTCCACCTCCAGGGCTATGTCCTGCATAAATTCCCTGTAGGTTTCATTGGAGACCTCCTCCTGCATGTTAAGGGAATCCGCCAGCACCTTTATGGAGGTCAGGGGCGTTTTCAGCTCATGGGACACATTTGATACAAATTCCTGTCTCGATGCTTCAAGGAGCTTGATCTCATTTACCATATGCTCAAAAGCGCCCAGAAGAGCATCCATCTCTACATAGTCCGGAAGGGAGAGCCTGTCAACGGTAAAGCCCTCCTTAACCTCCGCCATGGCTCCTGACAGATTGGAAAAAGGCCTTATCAGCATTCTTGATACGGTAATGGAGATAAGAAGCACAATAACGACCATTGCGATCATGAAGTACTGGATCCTTACCAGCAGAGTCTTCCTCATGGCTTCCACTGCCTCCGTGCTCACACTGGTTAACATAACTCCAATCATGTCTTCCTGTTCGCTGTCATAGATCGGAGTGATCATCTCTATATAATTATCCCGTTCATCATAATTGGAACTGCTGACCTTGTTCTTGAAGCAGCGGACCACCTCATCCGATATCATGTATTTCCCCTGGGAAATATTGTAGGTGTCCTTGATCACGCGAAGCTCGGGATCTATGATCATGATACGTCCGTCATAAATACCCGAAACCTCTTCCAGCTCCGTATTAACTATGTCATTTGAAATATCATAAAGATAGCCGTAGGTTACGAGATGATCCGCCAGAACGGTGCTCTGATGCTGGATCTCTGACATCCTGTGGTCTACCGCATGCTTTCCGTAGCTTACCAGCACGATGAAGCTAAGTATACAGCAGGGCAGTATCCCCACAAGACAAACAATGAAAAAGATACGGAATCTGAGGCTTCTTAAGAACCTCCGACTTAAGATAAAGTCCTTAACCCTTGAAATAATAGCCCACACCCCACTTCGTCCGAACTATCTGAGGGTCGCTCGGATTTTCCTCGATCTTCTCTCTGAGCCTTCTGACATGAACATCTACGGTACGGGCGTCCCCAACGTAGCTCTCCCCCCAGACAAGATGAAGCAGCTTTTCCCTGCCGTACACGGTGTTCGGATTATTGACCAGGATCTTAAGGATCTCATATTCCTTGGCGGTCAGGTCATATTCCCTGACACCTATAAAGATCCTCTTTCCCTGATTGTCAAGCCTGATAGACGGCTCCTCCTCTAAAGGCGCCTTTTTATCCTCATCATCCCTTGCAGAGCGCCTCAGTACGGCCCTGATCCTTGCCTTCAGCTCAAGAAGGTTAAAAGGCTTGGTGACGTAGTCGTCAGCCCCGGTCTCCAACCCCTCTATCTTGTCGTCGTCCTCTCCCTTGGCGGTGACCATTATAACGGGAACCTTTGAGAACTCCCTTACGGCTTTGCACACCTCTATCCCTGAGAGCTTCGGAAGCATCACATCAAGCAGCACCACGTCATAATCGCCGCTCTTTATCTTAGAGAGAGCCTCCTCTCCGTCATAGGCCGCATCGCATTCCATGCCGTCCTGCTCAAGACTGAGCTTCAATCCCTTTACTATCAGCTTTTCATCATCAACTATCAGTATTTTCCCGGACATCTTATTTTACGCAGATCTGATCCTTAATTTTACTGAACATACCCTCCTTGATGCCGGGTATGTTCATTATATCCTCTATGGCCTTAAAGCCGCCGAACTCCTCCCTGTAGGCAATGATCTTCTCGGCCTTTGCCTCTCCTACTCCCGAAATGGTCATAAGCTGTGTCTTGTCGGCTTTGTTGATATTTATGAGGCCTCCATCCGAAGCGTCTGAAGCCGTGTTTTCATCTGCAAAGACCGACAGGCCTTCACCCTCCCGAAGCTCCTGCCTCGAGGGCACATAAACCTTTCCTCCGTCAGTAAGCATCTGGGCCTGATTGAGATAATCATCCGCAGCCGCAGAGGTAAAGCCTCCTGCCGCCATAAGCACATCAACTATCCTTGCGCCCTCCGAAAGCTCATAGACCCCCGGCCTTAAAACCTCTCCGCAGACATATACGGTAACGGTAAGGGGCGCCTCCTCTTCAGCCGGCTTATCTTCCTTCTCCCCGGACGTCTCCGGCGGCTTTTTATCTGTCACTGCCGCTTCCTC
>DNAD01000355.1:0-2063 GCA_003484785.1 Lachnospiraceae bacterium | reverse complement strand
GCCGCTTCCTCATCACAGGCCTTCCACTCCGAACCGTCTGTCGACAGTTCCAAAAGCCCCGCATCGCCGTCACTGTCTTTTTTGCAGGAGTTGAGAAAGACACAGGCAATAAACGCCAGAACGACAGCAAACATCATATATGGTTTTTTCATCACATAGCTCCGTTTCCTGGACCCGACTATGGATAAACCTATTTTAGCATACTTTTTTTACAAAACAATAAGATTTCTATGGGCAAACTGACGAAAATTGCCTGCGGTTTTAAGCCGCAGGCAATCTCCGGGAGATATTCTTATTGTAATGAACAGGTGTTATGATCGATCAAAAGCCGAAAAAGCTGAAGGGATCGAAGCTGAAGTTGTATTGTCTATTTTGCCCTTCTTCATCCTTTTCGTTTTTCCCGGAGGAATCCTCAGTCTCCTTTTCATCGGTTTCCTCACTCTCTTGTGCCTCATCGGCGTCCTCACCGAGAACGTCCTTGGTACCTAAGGTCACCTTAACGGTCTTTTCCTTGTATTCACCGTCATCGGACCTAAGGATCAGAAGCTCAACGGTCTCTCCCGCTTTATAATACTGCATCTGTTCCTTAAGGTTCTCCATATCGTTAACAGCGATCCCGTCGAATTTCTTAAGCACATCGCCCTTTAAGAGCCCTGCCTTTTCAGCGGGTGAATCCTTGATGACCTCGGTGATGTAAACTCCCTTGGGGATACCGAGCGCATCGGCGTAATCCTGAGGAAGATCGATATTGTTGGCAATACCGAGGTAGCCTCTGTCCTTCTCATCTATCTTGTCTCTTGTAGCCCTGTTCATAAGCTCCTCAAGTATAGGCATTGCATCGGAGATCGGTATGGCATATCCCATTCCCTCTACCTCTGCAGCGGCATACTTTGCGGAATTGATGCCTATTACCTGGCCCTGAAGGTTCAAAAGGGCTCCGCCGCTGTTTCCGGGGTTGATGGCCGCATCGGTCTGGATAAGCTCGTTGGACATATTATCTATTGAAACGCTTCTGTCAAGAGCCGAAACAATACCTGCGGTCACTGACTGTCCGTATCCGAGGGCATTTCCGATGGCCACAACGGGCTGCCCTATCTTAAGAAGCTCCGAATCGCCGATATCGGCTATCTTTATCTTATCGAGGGTTTCCTTCTTGATATCTTCCTTTTTTACAGCGATCACCGCCAGATCATCGGCCTGGTCGGTTCCCTTTACCGTTGCGGGACAAACCTCTTCATCAATGAAGCCTACCGTAAGCTCCTTGGAGCCCTCTACCACATGATTGTTCGTCATTATCAGAAGCTCATCATTGTTCTCTCCGAGGATGATGCCGGAGCCTGCGCTCTCACTCTCATATTTCATCCTTCCGTAATACATCGACAGTACTTCCTGAACGCTCTTGTTGGTTATGGAAACGATGGAAGGCATCACGTTTTCCGCAACCTCTGTCACATCGTAGATAACGCTTACAGGCTTTCCGTCCCATTCCTTTGCGGTCTGGATGATACCCTCGTTAACCCTGTCGACCTCCTTGATCGTTGAGGTGGTACCGGACAGAAGCGGTGTCTGTTCCACAGCCTGGGTCCTTGTGGGGAAGAACCTCTCTTCAAGCTTTGTTCCCGCAAAGTTTGTGATCATGAAGGCTCCTGCCGCGATCACTCCGAAGACACAGCCGTAAGCCGCTGCCAGTCCCCACTTTTTGCCGGTGCTCTTTTCAGCCTTTTTACCTGCGGCCTTCCCGGCCTCGCTTTTCTTTCCCGCATCATGCCTTGAAGGAGCGGGATCCGCGCCATACTGATTATAATAACGGAAGGAATGGTCTTCTGTCTCTTCCTTCTTTTCTTCCTTTATCTCACGGACCTCGTCGCTTTGCGCGATCCTGTCTTTATTATCGGACTCCTTGTCATATTCCTTGTCGTATTCATAGGGATCATACATAGCTGTTTACCTCTCTTTCCTTCTTTTTCCGGGAGTTCTTTCCGCCCGGTGAAAATGCATTTTATTTATTTTATGAGCTGTCCGACAAAAGCCCGTCGGACTTCTCTGATATACGATATATGGTG
>DNAD01000031.1:5371-8158 GCA_003484785.1 Lachnospiraceae bacterium | reverse complement strand
TGCGGTCCCTGCTCTGAGATCTATTATGACAGAGGAGAGAAATACGGCTGCGGAAAGCCGGACTGTAAGGTAGGCTGTGACTGTGACCGCTTTATGGAGGTCTGGAATAACGTCTTTACCCAGTTTGACGGGGACGGGAAGGGCAATTATACGGAGCTTAAAAATAAGAACATAGATACGGGAATGGGGCTGGAACGTCTCGCGGTGGTGGTCCAGGATGTGGATTCCGTTTTTGATATCGATACCATGAAGGCCATAAGGGATCGTATCTGCGAGCTGGCCGGGGTCACCTATGAGACCGATGCCGCTAAGGATGTCTCTATCAGGCTCATAACCGACCATATCAGAAGCGCCACCTTCCTTATCTCGGACGGTGTAATGCCTTCCAACGAGGGCAGGGGCTACGTTCTTCGAAGGATAGTAAGGAGGGCCGCAAGGCACGGAAGGCTTCTGGGGATCGACGGCGTATTTCTTGCAAAGCTTTCCGAGACCGTTATCAACGAGTCGAAGGACGGCTATCCGGAGCTGGAGGAAAAGAAGGAGTTTATCTTAAACGTCCTTACCCAGGAGGAGAACAAGTTCAACAAGACCGTGGATCAGGGGCTTTCGATCCTGAATGACTTCTGTGAGGAGATGAAAAAGAACAACAGGACAGAGCTTGACGGCGCCGATGCCTTTAAGCTTCATGATACCTACGGCTTCCCTCTCGATCTGACCTCCGAGATCCTTGAGGAAAAGGGATATACGGTGGACGTGGAGGGCTTCAGGGCCGCCATGCAGGAACAGAAGGAAAACGCCAGAAAGGCCCGGAAGGTTACCAACTATATGGGAGCGGACGCTACGGTCTACGAGCAGCTGGATAAGAGCATTACCTCCGAGTTCAACGGCTATGACAGGCTTACAGAGGAGTCGGTGATCACGGCCATAACCTCCGAGGAGGGAGTGACGGATGCCCTCGCCGACGGTGACAGGGGATCGATAATAGTACCGCTTACACCTTTTTATGCAACCATGGGCGGACAGAACGCGGATACGGGAATTATTGTTTCGGATGACGGAAACAACGAATTTGTTGTAGAGGATACCGTAAAGACCGCAGGCAACAGGATCGCCCATATCGGAAGGGTGACCAGAGGAATGTTTAAGGTTACCGATAAGGTCACTCTTAAGGTTAACGAAGAAAACAGGTCTGATACCTGTAAGAATCACTCGGCCACCCATCTTCTGCAGAAGGCTTTAAGAGAGGTTCTGGGGAGCCATGTGGAACAGGCGGGTTCCTTTGTAAACGGTGAGAGACTGAGGTTTGACTTTTCCCACTTTGCCGCAATGACCGATGAGGAGCTTAAAAAGGTTGAAGCCATAGTCAACGAGGAGATAGGACATTCTCTTCCCGTTGAGACCAGCATCATGTCTCTTGAGGATGCGAGAAAGACCGGAGCCATGGCTCTTTTCGGTGAGAAGTACGGCGAAGAGGTCAGGGTGGTTAAGATGGGAGATTTTTCCGTGGAGCTTTGCGGCGGAACCCACGTCAGGAATACCTCGGATATTTCTGCCTTCAAGATCGTCTCGGAATCGGGAATTGCCGCCGGGGTAAGAAGGATAGAGGCCATTACCGGAAATGCCGTTTTCGAATTCTACAGGCAGGAGGAGGAGCTGCTTAAGAAGGCCGCTTCAATGCTTAAGACTACCCCTGCCGGCCTTACAGAGAGGATCGGAAAGCTTCAGGAGGAGGTAAAGGGCCTTTCTTCGGAGCTTGAAGCCCTTAAGAGCAGGGCTGCAAAGGATTCTCTGGGAAATGCCTCCGAGCAGGTCAGGGAAATAAAGGGAGTCAAGCTCATAGCGGCATCCGTTAAGAACGTTGAGATGAATGCCTTAAGGGATCTTGGAGACAAGCTTAAGGGGGATCTCGGCGAGGGTGTTGTTGTTCTTGCCTCCGATGCGGGCGGTAAGGTAAACCTCCTGGCAATGGCCACGGACGGCGCCATAAAGAAGGGGGCTCATGCCGGAAATCTTATTAAGGCTATCGCAGGAATAGTTGGCGGTGGCGGCGGCGGACGTCCCAACATGGCCCAGGCCGGAGGGAAGGATGCCTCAAAGATCGGGGATTGCCTTAAGGAGGCTGAAAATGCCCTCGATGGGATGATAAACGGATAATTTGTGTGTTGACGAAAAGGATTTTTATGTTATAATTCATTTTGTGCAAAATCCTTCAGCACAATTTAAAACTGAAGGGAGGGTTGGGAAATGTCGAATGTCATAGTTAAGGAAAATGAATCTCTGGACAGCGCTCTGCGCCGTTTTAAGAGGAATTGCGCCAAGGCCGGTATTCAGCAGGAGATTCGTAAGCGTGAGCATTATGAAAAGCCGAGCGTAAGACGTAAGAAAAAGTCTGAAGCCGCCAGAAAACGCAAATATAACAATTAAGACTGATTTTTTAAGATCCCCGGATTCCCGGGGATCTTTTTTACGTCGGCCCGCGTACTACTCGATGAAAATGACCCATGGGGACGGAGTCAGTGGACCATATTGAACAAAGTTTTTGAAATGGCCCCCGGGGACGGAGTCAGTGGACCATATTGAACAAAATGTTCAAAATGGGCCACTGACTCCGTCCCCGGGGGCCATTTTGAGAAGTTTTCCTTAGAAATGCTTTGCAACGGCCGAAGGCTATGTTATAATACAATATGTTGTGGGTTTGAGGAGGAGTATGGGATATATATTGTTTTTCTTCTGCGCGCTCGCTGCAGCGCTTCTCTTCGTTTATCTGTACAGGGAGAGTACTGCGCT
>DNAD01000031.1:0-5275 GCA_003484785.1 Lachnospiraceae bacterium | reverse complement strand
TGCTGTCGGATCTGCATGAGACGGCGCACGGAGGGGATAACTCCCGGGTCCTTGAGATGATAGACGAGATAAACCCTGACGCGGTATTTTTCGCCGGTGATATGGTAACGGCAGGCGAAGGGTCAGTACCCGGCTTTTCGGTTACCTTGTCTTTCATCGAAAGGCTCCGGCAGAAGTACCCGGTTTATTACGGTCTGGGAAATCACGAGGAGAAGCTCAGACAATCTCCGGGAAAGGCAGGAAAGGCCTACGGGAAATATATATCGTCGCTTTTAAAGCTCGGCGTGAATATCCTTGATAATGAGAGCATGTCCATTGAAGAGGCCGGGATCATTTTGTACGGGCTCTCCCTGGAGCTGAAATATTACCGCAAGATCAGGGATCTCAAGCTGCCGGAGGGATATCTTGAGAATATATTCGGAAAGGTCAACAGTGACAGGTTTTCCGTTCTGCTGGCTCATTTCCCCGACAGGTTTGAGCAGTATGCCGAGTGGAAGCCGGATCTTGTGCTTTCAGGCCATGTTCACGGGGGCATAGTAAGGCTGCCCTTCCTTGGCGGAGTCATATCGCCGCAGCTTAAGCTGTTTCCGAAGTATGATTGCGGCATGTTTCACGAAGGAAGCTCGACCATGATACTAAGCCGCGGGATAGGCACCCATACCATCCCGTTAAGAGTCAATAACAAAGCGGAGATCGTACATATCATATTAAAAAAGTCACCATTCACGGGCAGCGATGTTAAGGCGGGCGCTGAGGGCGGCCTGCATGCAGGAAGTGATCGGTGAACGGAAGAAAAAGGTTGTTACTATTCACAGCCTTTTAGGCTGTGAACAGTAATTGAAAAAGAGTTGAGGGAAGGACCGAAAATGAGTCTGACTGTAAAGCTTGAGGCTTTTGAAGGGCCTCTGGATCTGCTGCTGCATCTTATAGAAAAGAATAAGGTGGATATCTATGATATCCCCATTGCTATGATCACAGAGCAGTACCTTGAATATATAGCGCAGATGGAAAGAGAGGATATGGATGTCATGAGCGAATTCCTTGTCATGGCAGCTACCCTTCTGGATATCAAATGCAGGATGCTTCTGCCCAGGGAGATAAATGAAGAAGGGGAGGAAGAGGATCCCAGAGCCGAGCTTGTGGAACGGCTGATAGAATACAAGCTGTGCAAATTTATGTCCTATGAGCTTAAGGATCGTCAGATAGACGCGGTAAAGAGCCTGTTTAAGAAGCCGACTCTGCCGGATGAGGTATTGGACTACGAGGCTCCCATAGATTACAGCCAGCTGGTTGGGGATAACGACCTCTATAAGCTTAACATGATATTCAAGGCCATAATGAAGCGGCAGACCGATAAGATCGATCCCATAAGGAGCAGATTCGGGCGCATCGAGAAGGATGAGATCAACCTGGAGGAGAGAACGGCGCAGATCGGTGAGTTTATAAGACTCCATAAGCATTTTAGCTTCAGGGAGCTTCTGGAGAACCAGAATTCAAAGATGGATATTGTCGTGACCTTCCTTGTTATACTGGAGCTTATGAAAACCGGGGATATAAAGATCGCACAGGACAATCTCTTCGATGATATCATAATAACGTCCAATGTGGCGGCAGCTTAAGGAAACGCGGAGGATTGTTATGGATGATTTTGAGAAGCTTCCTGAGAACAGGGAGCGGTCTGAGGACGGCAGATCCGATGACTGTCAGAAAGAGAATAAGGAAGTAAAGAAGCCCCCCGCGGAGGAAGGGGAAACGTCCCCGAAAAAGAAGGTGAGCCATCCGGAGGCCGTCATAGAGGCGGTTCTTTTTTCCATGGGAAATTCCGTTGAATATGCCAGGCTTGCCGAGGTGTTAGGCAGGGATGTCGCGGAGACAAAAAAGCTCGTAAGGACCTTAAAGACCAAATACGATAAGGACTCTTCCAGGGGCATAACCGTTATGGAGCTGGGAGAGAGCGTTCAGATGTGCTCCAAGGTAAACATGTACGAGCATCTGATCAAGATAGCCAAGATACCTAAAAAATACGAGCTTTCGGAAGCCGCTCTGGAGACGCTTTCAATAGTGGCCTATAAACAGCCGGTGACCAGGCTGGAGATAGATAAGATCAGAGGCGTAAGCTCGGATCATGCCGTTAACAAGCTGGTGGATTTCGGCCTTATCGAGGAGCTTGGAAGGCTTCCGGCCCCCGGAAGACCGCTTCTTTTCGGAACCACCGAGGAGTTTCTTAGAAGCTTCGGCGTCAAGTCCATAGACGAGCTTCCGGCGGTAACTCCGGAAAGAGTCGAGGAGCTGAAGAGAGAGGCGGAAGAAGAAGCCGCAACGTTACTTGTGAGTCCGTGACCGGGTGAACCGCTGCCCGGTTTTATCATTCAAGGGTCAAGGACTCAGGGAGATTTAATTCAAAAAAATATTTCTGTATTTCTACATTTCTTTATGCTATAATGGATGGCAACGCATGCATATCGCGTAAATCATAATCTATACTCAATAACGTAAACCCGTGAACGCAATTAACTGCCGCATTATAATAACATAATGAGCGCGTTCACTCGTTATGCATTTTGTGCCGGCAGGCTTACGTTACCGGGTATGAATAGTTAATCACCAATACTATTAATGGAGGGCTGAAACAAAATGAGTAACACTTCCAAGGCGAGTGCAAGAATAAATTCTTTGCTCGATGAAAACAGTTTTGTTGAGATCGGCGCGCTTGTAAAGGCAAGAGCTACCGATTTCAACTTAAATCCCAAGGATGCCCCTGCTGACGGTGTTGTGACCGGATACGGACAGATCGACGGAAAGCTCGTCTATGTCTACAGTCAGGACTCGACAGTGCTGGGAGGCTCCATCGGAGAGATGCATGCCCGCAAGATCGCTGAGCTTTATGAGCTTGCGATGAAGGTGGGCGCCCCTGTGATAGGCCTTATCGATTCAAGCGGATTAAGGCTTCAGGAGGCTACGGATGCCCTGAATGCCTTCGGAACGATCTACAGGCAACAGGCAATGGCATCGGGAGTTATTCCCCAGATCAGTGCCATCTTCGGTACCTGCGGCGGAGGGCTGGCTTTATTCCCTACCCTTACCGATTTTACCTTTATGGAGAAGAAGGCAAAGCTTTTTGTCAATTCCCCCAATGCTCTTGACGGGAATTACGAAGCAAAGAAGGATACCGCTTCTGCCGATTTCATGAGCAAAGAGGCCGGGATCATCGATGTTGTGGCCGATGAGGCGGAGATCTATTCAAGGATCAGGGAGCTGATAGCTCTTCTGCCTTCCAACAATACTGATTTCGGCTGTGACGATTCCGATGACGATGCCAACAGACTGGTAGAGGATATCGAGGGCTGTAAGGGAGATACTTCCGCGCTCCTGTCACGTCTTTCGGATAATTATGCCTTCTATGAGGTCAAGGCCGATACGGCAAGGGAGATGGTAACGGGCTTTATAAGGCTTGACGGCCTTACGGTGGGTGCTGTTGCCAACAGGACCGAGATACTGGACGAGAACGGAAAGGCCGCGGAAAAGTTTGAGCCTGTCCTTACGGCAGAGGGCTGCTACAAGGCGGCTGATTTCGTGAACTTCTGCAACGCATTCGATATCCCGGTGCTTACGGTCACCAATGTAAAGGGTTATGAAGCGACCGTGGCTTCGGAGAGAAAGATAGCCATTGCGGCGGCTAAGCTTGTGTACGCTCTGGCAAATGCGGATGTGGCCAAGGTCAACCTTATCACTGGAGAAGCCTACGGAAGTGCATATGTAGCCATGAATTCAAAAGCGCTCGGCGCGGATATGACCTTTGCCTGGAAGGACGCCTCTGTCGGCATGATGGATGCTTCCCTGGCTGCAAAGATAATGTATGCGGATGAGAAGCCCGAGGTTCAGAAGGAAAAGGCTGCGGATTATGCGAAGCTTCAGACAAGCGTTGATTCGGCGGCGGCCAGGGGCTATGTTGATACCGTTATTGACGCTCCTTCCACAAGAAAGTATCTGATCGGTGCATATGATATGCTGTTTACAAAGAGAGAAGGACGTCCGGAAAAGAAGCATGGAACAGTCTAGGAAAGGTATGGTGAATACGTAATATGAAAAAGATCAGTTTATTATTATGTTTTGTCGTATGCATCCTCGGACTCTCCGCATGCGCTCCGGAAAAGCCGGTGGATGAGGCCACCGCTACCGTACTTCAGAATATGTCCGCCTCTATCATAGAAGGCGCTTTTGTGCCTCTGGATGCGGCACAGGCTAAACAGCTTACGGATATGGGGGCGGAATATCTGGAGTTTGTCTTTGAAAACGCCATGGGCATGCAGGTCGACGGAAACGGAATGGTATCCGCCTTTGACTCATGGACAAGAGGGATCGAGGAGATCGGAGCCTATAAGGAGATCACCGGCTCCGATGTAAGATATAATTCCAAGGGCGACGGGTTCATAGTCAGTACCGCGATTTCCTGTGAAAACGGTACCGGTGTTGTGGAGCTGACGATCAAGGATGATATGAACCACACTGTTGAGAGCGCAGCCCTGAACGTTGATTATACCTTCGGTCAGAAGATGCAGAAGGCGGGTCTTAATACTCTGCTGGGTATGGGAACTGTGTTTATAGTCCTTATCATAATCATGATAGTTATATCTTGCTTCAACTTTATTCCGAAGATCCAGGCGATGTTTGCAAAGGACGAGCCTGTTAAGGAGATATCCGTTCCCGCACCGGGCGCAGAGGTTTTGGAACCGGAATATGAAGAGACTGATGACACGGAGCTTATTGCCGTGATATCGGCGGCTATTGCGGCGTATGAGGGCCAGACAGTTGAATCGGGCGGTTATGTCGTAAGAAGTATCAGAAGAAGAAAATAAATCAATAAACTATTTCAGGAGGATATAATAATGAAGAATTATACAATTACCGTTAATGGCACAGTATATGATGTAACCGTTGAAGAGGGTTCAGGCGCAGGCGCAGCCGCTTCCGCTCCCAAGGCAGCCCCTAAGGCAGCTCCGGCTCCCAAGGCCGCTCCCGCCGCACCCAAGGCATCGGCCGGCGCCGGCGCTGTAAAGATCACAGCAGGCGCTGCAGGAAAGGTATTTAAGATCGAGGCTCCTGCGGGGACAGCAGTAAAGAAGGGTTCACCTGTAGTTATCATTGAGGCCATGAAGATGGAGATTCCCGTAGTCGCTCCTCAGGACGGAACCGTTGCAAGCATAGATGTTGCAGTTGGCGATCCGATAGAGGCAGGCGCAGTTCTTGCTACTATGAACTAAGCTGAGCGCACGAT
>DNAD01000042.1 GCA_003484785.1 Lachnospiraceae bacterium | reverse complement strand
CTGACGGAGATACCCGAGGTATCGTCTATGATAAGCTTCGAAGAGCCCAGATTCACCGCGCTTTCCATGATATATTCTATCTCATTGTCATCAAGATCGGCATTCCTGAGTTTTTGCGCATCCACGGTGGCATCCATCGCAAGAAGCCTGTTTACCAGCTGCTCCTTGCTCATTTCGAGACTGAAGACAGCGGTGCAGTTTTTCTCCCTTACCGCCGCGAACTGCGCGATGTTTAAGGCAAAGGCCGTCTTTCCCATGGAGGGCCTGGCCGCGATCAGTATCAGATCCGAGGGTTGAAGACCGCTTAAGGTATTATCAAGATCGGTGAAGCCCGTAGAGATGCCGGTGATCCTGCTGCCGCTCATCATTATTGTCTGCAGCCTCTTTATAGAGGTCTCAACGATCTTGTTTATAGGGGTAAAATCTCCGGTATTCTTCCTCTGGACTATGTCAAAGATCTTTTTTTCCGTATCCTCAAAGATCACGTTAAGGGATTTGTTCTGGCTGTAGCAGTCATTGGATATCTCATCGCTTACCCGTATAAGCCTGCGAAGCAGGGAGTGCTTCTTTACTATCTCCGCATACTGCTTTACATTGGAGGAGGTAATATACAGCTGCATGATGCCCTGCAGAAATTCCAGGGAGGCTATCTCATCCGGAACATCCTTCTCCTTAAGATAGCTCTGAAGCGTTACCATATCCACGGACTTTCCGGCATTGTTGAGCTCCACCATAGCCTCGAAGACGATGCCGTACTGTTTTTCGTAAAAATCTTCCTTTAAAAGGAGCTCTCCCGCAAGGTCGATGGCCTCCTTATCAAACAGCATCGAGCCAACGACCGACTCCTCAGCGGCGGAGTCATGGGGCATTATCCTCCTTATCGCCGTATCATCCACAAACCGTCTATGCCTCCACTACCTGAAGCATCAGCTTCGCAGTAACCTTCGGATGCAGCCTTACCTGTATCTCATAATTTCCAAGAGCCTTAATGGGCTCGTCGATCTGTATCTTCTTCTTATCGATATCCATGCCGAACTGGTTCATCGCCTCCTGGGCTATCTCCTTTGAGGATACCGATCCGAAGGTTTTTCCATCCTTGCCGGATTTCAGCTTTACCACTACGGTATTCTTCTCGATCTCCTTTGCAAAGGCCTCTGCCTCCTCAAGAAGCTTTGCAGCCATTTTTTCATCATTGGCCATGTGAAGCTTGAGATCATTTAAGTTTTTGCTGTTCGCCTCTACGGCAAGTTTTTTGGTGAACAGGAAATTCTTGGCATAACCGTCGCTTACATTTACTACCTCATTCTTTTTTCCCAGGCTCTTTACGTCCTCCAGTAAGATCACTTTCAACTCAGCTCACCCTCCTTTTCCATATTATCAAGAGTTTCAACAAGTCGTCTTTTGCCTTCCTCCATGGAAACTCCCTCTATCTGCGCTCCCGCAACGTTAATGTGGCCTCCTCCGCCCAGCTTTTCCATGATGATCTGAACATTAACCTCATCAAAGGCCCTGGCCGATATATATATCTTGTTCTGATAATCGGACAGCACAAAGGATGCCTTGACGCCATTTATATTAAGCAGCTCGTTGGCCGCCTGTGCAGCTATGACAGTCGGGCTCTCACTTTTCCCGTTGAAATAGGATATCGCGTACTTATCCTTGTACATTTCAACATGACTGACCGCCTCTATCCTTGCCTTATACTCTTCCATCGAGTCCCTGAAGAGCTTTCTCACTCTGGTGACATCCGCGCCGTTTCTCCTCAGATAGGCCGCGGCCTCAAAGGTCCTGACGCCCGTACGGTTCATGAAATTATTGGTATCAACGAGAATGCCCGCATAGAGACAGTCAGCCTCTACGGGCTTAAGCCTCACCTTGTCATTGATATACTGAAGGATCTCGGCAGCCATCTCGGATGCCGAGCTTGCGTAGGGCTCGATATAGGAAAGCGTGGCATTATCTATCTTTTCCTCCGCCTGCCTGTGATGATCCAGAACCACGATGGTACTGCACCTGTTTAAAAGCTCGGGACACTCCGTATAGCTGGGTTTGTTTACATCGACGACTATGACCGCAGCCCTCTTGTCGGCTCTCTCCAGCGCCTGCATATTGTTGAGAATGAGCTCCTTATCATCCTCCGCCTCCAGAAGGCTGTCCACCATGGGACGGATCGATGCGGATATATCGTTGATGACTATATGGGCATTCTTGTTAAGGGTCTTAGCCGCCCGCATTATCCCCACCGCGGCCCCGAGGGCATCGACGTCGGTTATCTGGTGGCCCATTACAAAGAGCAGGTCTGTTCCTTCGATTATCTCGCGGAGGGCGTGAGCCTTGACCCTGGCCTTGACCCGCGTATATTTCTCGGTCATCATGCTCTTGCCGCCGAAGAATATAAGCTTATCTCCCTCCTTGACTATGGCCTGGTCTCCGCCTCTTCCAAGGGCAAGATCTATGGCGTTTCTGGCATAGTCATAGTTTTCCGTGTAGCTTTCCGCCCCCGCCCCGAAGCCTATGCTCAGTGTAAGGGCCATTTCATTTCCTATATTTACGTTCTTTACCTCATCCAAAAGGGTAAAGCGTTTTTCCTTAAGCTTTTCCAGATCCTTCTTCTGCAGGATCACCAGATACTTATCCTTTTCCAGCTTTTTTACCAGGGCATTGTTCTCCGCCATGGTCTTGTTTATCTGCCGGTCCACAAGCGCAGACAGAAGAGATCTTCTTACATCCTCCACCAATTCCATGGCCTCGTCGTAATTATCAATGTATACAAGGCCTACCGCAGGCTTCTCATCCTGCAGCTCTTTTCTCAGGGAGCGGACATCGGTTTCATCAAAAAGGAAAAAGGCTACGAGATAGGTGTCATTATCCAGCTCCTCCGTAACAGGAGAATCTCCTATCATCGCTTTTACGGATACCTTCTTCGCCGTGATCCTGAAGTCCCTGGCTTCAAACCTTAAGGACATAACGATCTGATCCTCCTCCCTGAGGGGAAGCTTTTTGCCAAATTCCGGAAACAGGGAGGATATGCTCTTCTGGGAATTTTTCTTGATATGAAGGATATTCTCGAATTCTTCATTGCTCCACACTATCCTGCCCGTTTCGTCAAGCAGGGCATAGGGGATCTCAAGATCCCTGAGGAGCTGGCGCTGCACCTGGCCATATTGGGTCGCAAAGCTTATGAAATCATTGATAACTATGGTTTTACTGCGAAAATAGAGTATGAGAGCAATAAGAATATAAAGAACCGCGAATGCCGAGGTGTACAGTCCCGCCTTCACATCCACGGTATACATCAGTATGTTAAATGCAATAATAAGAACCGAAAACCTCAGAGGCCACTGAACATATGAGCGTATCTGGCCTTTAAGTCTGATCCTTGCCTTACCCATAAAACCACACCCTTCTGAAATAACCCCCGATCGTCTCCCCTCTGACGAATCAATACCTGTAGATTATATCATTTTGGGATTATGCACTCAACCGCTAGACCTTGTGTCCGGCATCCGTTTTTCCCCCAAAGTGATGTACCCTCGATGGGTTCCGTTTAGGGCAGGGTTTGCCGGCGATCTTTCGTCAGTGCTGCCCGGCAAAAAGACAGGCAAAGCTGTATAAGCTGTTTTGTTACTGTTCACGGCCCTCCGGACCGTGATAACAACGGGTTTTGTGACCCGAAGATCTCAGCCCTGAATGGTAAAAAAACCGCCTCCGCGTATACGGAGACGGTTGCCCATACTCTATGTCAGAGCTTATTCCTGTGTGTAAGGAAGCAGCGCGATATGCCTTGCTCTCTTAATGGAAGTCGTAAGCTCCCTCTGATGCCTTGCGCAATTGCCTGTGATCCTTCTCGGAAGTATCTTTCCTCTCTCTGAGATATACTTTCTTAAAAGGGATACATCCTTATAGTCGATAGTTTTATCTTTTCCGCAAAAAACGCAAACCTTTTTTCTTCTGCGTATGCCGCCTCTTCTCTTCATCGGAGAATCAGCTCTGTCATTATCGCCCTGCGGTCTGTTATAAGCCATTTATTCATCCTCCTTTAACGCTTTTCCTATGCGAATGGCAGCTCCTCATCGATCCCGTCCGGAACATTCATGAAATCATCATTCAGGTTCTGGCCGTGCGGAGCCTCCGGTATGGAACTGCCGCCAAAGTCCCCGGCAGAGCCGGAAGAAGCATTCTTGCTCTCCGCAAACTCCTGGTCATCTATGATCACCTCTGTAGTATAAACCTTCTGACCTTCCTTGTTGGTATAGCTTCCGGTCTGGATACGGCCCGAGACAGCGATCTTCATTCCTTTTCTGAAGTACTTCTCGGCGAATTCACCGGCCTTACCGAAAGCGACACAGGGAATAAAATCGGCTGTCTGCTCGGAATTGTTCCTGTTGAATCTTCTGTCTACTGCAAGGGTGTATCTCGCGATGGCCATCTGATTATCGCCCGCGGAATACCTGACTTCGGGATCTCTGGTAAGCCTTCCCATTAATATAACTTTATTCATCTGGTTCTCTCTTTCTGACTACGCCTCATTCTGCTTTACGCAAAGATATCTTACGACGTTTTCCATAATGCGCACGCGGTTTTCGATCTCAACGGGCGTGGTAGTCTCGGCATCGAACTGGATGAAGTAATAATAGCCTTCCTTCATCTTCTGAACGTCATAGGCAAATCTCTTCTTGCCCCAGTCATCAACGTTCGTAACAGTTCCGCCAAAGCGAGTAATGAGCTCTTTAACACGCTCAAGCTCCGCGGCCCTGTTTTCGTCCTCGATCTTAGCATTCAGAACAACGCATAACTCGTATTTGCTCATGCTAGTACCTCCTTCTGGATTAATAGCCCTGAACCAAATTCAGAGCAAGGATAAAATGTATCACGAGTCAGTATCATAACACATCAAACAGGCAATTTCAAGCATAAATGTTACTATTCACAGCCTTTTAGGCTGTGATAGTAACGTAAAAATCTCATTTTACGGTAATGGAACCCAGAACCTCTCCGATGCTTCCCTGGATAAGAAGGTCAGCCTTTGAGTCCATCGGGGTCGCGGACTTGTTTATGAGCACCAGCTTATTGCCCCTGTAGTAGTCGATAAGCCCCGCAGCGGGATAGACCGCAAGTGAGGTTCCTCCTATTATAAGTATATCCGCATTGCTTATATAGCTGATGGACCTGCTCATG
>DNAD01000216.1 GCA_003484785.1 Lachnospiraceae bacterium | reverse complement strand
AACACTGACGGATCGGGGAAACGCTGATCAAAGCGTTTCCCGCCCATCCGCAGCATGATCATGCAGCCGTGCTGCCTTCCCCGCTGTCTTTTGAATTGACGACCGCCGTCAGAAACAGCAGGTTCAGGGAATAATCCGCCCAGATAAGATCCACATCAAACCAGGACTCAAAGAAGACCGACAGTATGATCACCAGCGCGCACAGCGTAAGCCTTCTCCCCGAAGCCCGGCGGAAGGCTTTTTTTGCAAACGTGAAGATAAAATACATGATGCCCGCAAAAACCGGGATCCCGTCTATGACAAGGAAGTTATACATCGCGTTATGGACGTTGAACTCAAAAAAGGACTCTATCTCAACGTTGGTGCCTATGCCCGTCAGCGGCTTTTTGATAAAGAGCGTAAAGAACTCGTACCAGATCTTATCCCTGCCCGAAAAGATATCCTTGTAGAAAAACGGAAGCCTGAAATTAACCCCGGTGGCGCCCACTACCACATACATCGCAACAAACAGGAGGGAGCCCAATGTCGCAAGAATCCATATCCCGTAGTAAAAGCCCTTAACATCCCACCATTTTTTCGGCACGAGAAACCAAAGCACCATAAAGAGGATCAGCATGATGAAGGCTCCTCTTGCCCGGTGATAGAGGGCAAGCTGCACTCCCTTTACCATGAAAAGGGTCATCAAAAGCCCCGAGGGCTCCTCCCATCCCTTCTTCTCTGACAGGATCACCGTAAGTAAAAATGCGCATAACAGCGTATAAATGGTAAAGGTTGCCGCCGTATTGGTATTGTAGCCGTAGTAGGCATAGTCCTCAAAAAGCTTCGGATAGGCGATAAAGAACCAGTAAAGAAGGAGAAGCGCGTAGCAGCCCGCCATTATGATGATGCTCTTTTCGGAAAGCCGTATCCGTCCCGACAGAAAGAATATCAGCATAAAATCGGCCGCGACGAAGAAGGCCCCCAGGCCCGAGCCTGCTATCAGAAGATTGATAAGCGTTACCGCCATCAGTATGATGAGAACAATTAAATCCCTGTCCTTTTTTCTTAAAAGCGCAAAAATATCAACGTTATTTATCGTAAGCAGTCCAAGGCACAAAAAAACAAACACGCCCACATATCGATCCGTTGCCCCGTAGAATCTGGGGATCATGAAGGTAAGCGCATACCCTGCAAACATTATGAGCATTATGATAAGGTTTACAGGCTCGTAAGCTTTGAATAAAGCTCCTGCGTCCTTTTTTCCCATGTAACACTCTCTCCGTTCACCGCGGCCCGAAACCGCATTGCATTTTTGCTTCCGAGGCTCTTTTTTATCTTTTTTGCTATCTCAGAGGCATCCTCGCAGTCCTCTATGATATAGTCGCAAAGCCCCGCGCCCTTAATATCGAAAAGCTCCAGTGCCCCCGTCTCCTTCGATACCAGTATATCGCAGTCATGGGACAAAGCTTCCATCGGCGCAAGCCCGAAGGTTTCAAAGCAGCTGTTCTGGATAAAGAGCCCTGCCCTTTGAAAGAGCCCTGCGATCTCTTCCTTGTCAACGATCCCCAGATCCTTCGTAAAATCAAAGGAGCGTATCCTCTCCGAAAAGGCTCCCTCTGCTCCCGCGACCACCAGCTTAAGCTCCTTATATCCCTCTTCCCGCCTCAAAAGCTCTACGGCCTCGCAGATACGGTTTATCCTCTTTCTGGGCATCCCGCCACCGATGGAAAAGATAAGGCGCTCATCCCTGTCCGTATCCCTTCGTTTACCGGTGATCTCCTTAAAGGGATCGACCCCGTTGACCTGGACATCTATCTTATCCTTAAATTCCGGATATCTTTGCCTGAGCCATTCGGCAAAGCGGTGGGAGACCGCATAGATACGGTCGCAAAGCTCAAGGGTACGGTATTCGACCCGGTTCATCCCCTCGTTTACGCAAAGGTTTATCCCATCCTCGTGCTCCACGGAGCCGTGATCGAGATATACACATTTTTTACCCATAAGATGGGCCCACTTTGCCGCAAGGATATTCTGGGCGGAGTAGCCCGAGCAGAGGACAACCGATGAAAAGGGGATCTTTACGATAAGCTCTGCCGCTCTCAGAGGCTTTGAGGAGCATCCGAGCTTCATGGCCCTTTTTCCGAGCCGGCGGATATATTCCTTCGTAACGTTTGCGGGCCCCGTTCCGGTTTTATAGTCACCGACCACCAGGATTTTCATGACCGGGCCTTCTTCCACTCTTTTCTCCCCTCATGCATGAACTTTACGGCATTTATGAAAGAGGTACTGTCCTTATAGAGCCTGTATTTCCTGACCGCGAACTGAAGCATCAGCACCTCCGAGAACAGAGAGGTCATGGCCGCGTAATTTGCACCCCTGGCAATGAAAAACTCCTTGTCATAGCCCTTGAACCAGGTTGATTCCTCCTGTCTGAGATCGGCTATCTTAACCGGGATATAATATATCTTTTTCCCCTTTTTAAGGCAGTCATAGAGAAAGATATTCTCCTCTCCCATCTGAAACCTGGCCCCGGCGCCGAAAAGGGTATCAAAACGGATATCTTTTATGTTCCCGCGTCTGAAGGCTATCTCCGGGGAAAAGATCTTAAGCACGGAAAGATAGCCCATCCTCTTTTCCCTCGGATAGTTGGGGACCGGCTTTTCCTTCCTGCGGATATAAAAAACAAGGACATCGGCATCCTTATGCTTCTCAAAGGCCCTCAGTATCAGCCTCTCATAGCCCGAAACGTACTCCACATCATTGTCGCAGAGGATACAGATGTCCGCCTCCGCCTTTTCAATGGCCATGTTCCGGCTTCTGCTCAGGCCCCTTTCCGAGGATTCGATAAAGACCACCTCATGAGTGTCCCCATTTATATTCTCTCTCTTTATCCTCTCAATGCTGAGGCTTGGGTTTACAAGCCCCGAGGGGTCTCTTACGGTATCCGCATAGGGGCTCTGTTTGCTGCACTGGTTTACCACCACCGCGTCCGACGTTATATTAAGGGTGTCCACGTAAGACTCGTCTTTTAAGTTCATTGCAGACAACAATACCTGCAGTCTCATTTCAGATTCTCCTAAGCACTGCCCTTACCGCCCAGAATACAAAGCAGTAAGCGCTCTTTATCACGGATAGCCCCTCGGCCTCTCTGTAAAGCCGCCATATCCTGCGTATGGCCGTATTTTTGTTGGATGACAGAGTACCCGCGCTCCTTCTGTAAAGGGTAAGGGATTCGTTCAGGCCGTATGCGGTCACTCCTCCCCGCAGTATCCTCCACCAGCAGGCCGTGTCCTCGCTCTCTATGGCAGGCATCCTTACGGTTTCCCTGCCGAGCAGGGAAAGGTCGAACATGACCGTGCTGGTAAAGATCGTGGTGTTTTTAAGGGCCTCCTCGTAGGTGATCTGAGGAGGGACCTTTACTATCTTTCCGGTGCCCTTTCCGTTCTCATCGGCAAATTCGTAGCCGGTAAAGGAAAAGGCTGCCCCGGTTTTTCTCATGAAAGACAGCTGCTTTGAAAGCTTTTCCCTGTCCCAGAGGTCGTCGGCATCAAGAAAGCAGAGATACCTTCCCTCCGCCTGCTCCGTTCCCTTGTTCCTGGCATGGCAGGCGCCGTGCTCTCCGGTGTTCTTAATCAGCCTTATCCTGCAGGACGGGGCCTTCCCGGAGACATCGGCGGTGGCGTTTGC
>DNAD01000376.1 GCA_003484785.1 Lachnospiraceae bacterium | reverse complement strand
GTGGTCGGGGACAGAGTCGTCGCGGCAATGCTTCGAAGCAACGATTCCGATTTCCGGGCAAATATCACTAACGGAGGAAAAATGGAGCCCTATACGCCTTCCTCCGAAGAGGCCGGGCTTGCCGTCTCGGTATGCCGGGCTCTTGGGCTTTGCTTTGCGGGTGTGGACATCCTTTTTTCAAAAGACGGGCCCGTGCTCTGCGAGGTCAACTCAAACGCTCATTTTAAAAATATTTCGGACTGCACGGGAGTAGATGTCGCCTCTTTTATTATCGGACATATACTTGAGGTGATCGCTTAATATTTATTTACGTAGTGAGAGATATGCCAATTATAAGAATGACAGGTACAATCTTTACGAAATATATGATATGATAATGGGAAAATACGCACACACAGGAGGTATCAATGGAGCAGGAAAACAGACAGAATAAGCAGCTGATGCTTGGAAACAAGGCGGTTGCGAGAGGGCTTTACGAGGCAGGCGTCTGCTTTGTATCAAGCTACCCGGGAACTCCCAGCACGGAGATCACCGAGGAGGCGGCAAAGTATGACGAGATCTACTGCGAATGGGCTCCCAACGAAAAAACAGCTATGGAATCGGCCTTCGGAGCTTCCCTCGCGGGACGCCGTTCTTTCTGCGCGCAGAAGCATGTAGGGCTTAACGTGGCGGCCGATCCTCTTTTCACCATGTCCTATACGGGCGTAAACGCCGGGCTCGTGATCGTAGTGGCGGATGACGCGGGAATGCACTCCTCCCAGAACGAGCAGGATAGCAGGCATTACGCCAGGGCTGCCAAGATACCGATGCTCGAGCCCTCGGACTCACAGGAGGCTTTAAGATTTACAAAGCTTGCCTATGAGCTTTCCGAGGAATACGATACCCCGGTTCTTATAAAGATGTGCACAAGGGTAGCCCATTCCCAGTCCCTTACCACCATCTCCGAAAGGAAGGTTCCCGATAAGGCCTATGAAAAAAACATCGCAAAATACGTAATGATGCCCGGAAATGCCAAAAAAAGGCATCCCGTGGTTGAGGAGAGAACGAACAGGCTGAGGGAATATGCGGAAAAGTCCGACATTAACGTGATTGAAATGGGAGATACCTCCATCGGTATAATCACCTCCTCTACCAGCTATGATTATGTAAAGGAGGTGTTCGGGGAAAAGGCCAGTGTTCTTAAGCTCGGGATGATATATCCCCTTCCGGATGAAAAGATAAGGGCTTTTGCCTCAAAGGTGGATAAGCTCTATGTCGTGGAGGAGCTTGATCCCTTCATCGAGGAGCATGTTAAGGCTCTGGGGCTTGAGGTGAGCGGAAAGGCGCTTCTGCCTCTGACAGACGAATTCTCACAGAATCTTATAGCCTCCGCCTTCGGCATTAAGGCAGAGGACGGTCCTTTAATACCTGATGAGATCCCTCCCCGCCCGCCTGTCATGTGCGCGGGCTGCCCGCACAGAGGCCTTTTCTTTGTCCTTAAGAAATGCGGCTGTACCGTTCTCGGCGATATAGGCTGCTATACCCTCGGGGCTGTTGCTCCCCTTAACACCATAGAGATGACTCTATGCATGGGGGCTTCCATCGGGGCTCTCCACGGCTTTAACAAGGTACGAAAGATAAAGGGCGAAACCTCCGGCCATCCTGTAGCTGTCATCGGCGATTCCACTTTCATGCATTCGGGCATGACCGGGCTTGCAAACGTCGCCTATAACCAGTCGAACTCCACGGTGATCATCCTCGATAACTCCATCACCGGAATGACCGGCCACCAGCAGAATCCCACCACCGGATATAATATCAAGGGCGATCCGGCCGGAAAGATAGATCTGGAAGCTCTCTGCAGGGCCATGGGCTTTGAAAGGGTACGGGTCATCGATCCCTACGATCTTTCACAGTGCGAAGCCGTGATAAAGGAGGAGATCAACATCGATGCCCCCTCCGTCATAATCTCCAGACGTCCCTGTGCCCTTCTGAAATATGTAAAGCACAACCCGCCGATCAGGGTGAATAAGGATAAGTGCATAGGCTGCAAGGCCTGCATGCAGATAGGGTGTCCCGCGATCTCGATAGTTGACGGGAAGTCGGTCATAGACGAAACTCTCTGCGTAGGCTGCGGCGTCTGCAGCCAGCTCTGCAGGTTCGATGCTTTTGAAAAGGGGGAGAAGGATGGAAACTAAGAATATAATGATCGTAGGAGTGGGCGGCCAGGGGTCGCTGCTTGCAAGCAAGCTTTTGGGCCATCTTTTTTTGGAAAACGGTTATGACGTGAAGGTATCTGAGGTTCACGGAATGTCCCAGAGAGGCGGGAGCGTGGTTACCTATGTCCGCTACGGAGACAGGGTATATTCACCGGTCATCGACAGAGGGGAAGCCGATTTCATCGTATCCTTCGAGCTGCTTGAGGCCGCAAGGTGGCTTCCTTATCTGAAGAAGGACGGCATTGTTGTTACCAATACCCAGCAGATCGACCCCATGCCTGTAATAACAGGTGCTATGAAATATCCGGCAGAGATTGCGGATAAGCTTCGTAA
>DNAD01000322.1:3360-6387 GCA_003484785.1 Lachnospiraceae bacterium | reverse complement strand
AAGACGGGAACAGGAACCGGGACGGGATCTGATACGGGAACAAAGTCGAAGGTCATAACCGTGACCATAAAGAAGGGGAGCGATTCCCTGGCGGCCGCAAAGGAGCTTGAAAGAGCGGGAATTATAGAGAACGCTGCGGCCTTTGACGGGTATCTTGTATCGAAGAAGCTTGACAGGCTGATAAGCTCGGGGAGCTTTAAAATACCCGATGGAGCGAGTGATCAGGAGATAGCACGGATAATCACAGGGAGATGACTTATATGAGCAATTATGTATTGAGCTGCTGCTCTACCGTAGATCTTACAGAGGAGTATCTGAGAAAAAGGGATATCGAATATATTCCTTTCCATTATGAACTGAACGGGAAGGAATATACGGATGACATGGGAAGAAGCATGTCCTATGAGGATTTTTATCAGGCCATGGCCGACGGGGCAGTGACAAAGACCTCCCAGGTAAGCGCAGGCGAATATGAAAAGTATTTCGAGAGCTTTTTGAAGAAGGGAAAGGATATCCTCCATCTCACCCTCTCAAGCGGCATTTCCGGAACCATCAACTCCGCAAATGTCGCAAGGGAACTTCTTCTGGAAAGATATCCGAAAAGAAAGATATATGTTATCGATTCTCTTGCGGCAAGCGGCGGCTACGGTCTGCTGATGGACAAGGCTGCCGATAAAAGAGACGAGGGTGTTTCGATAGATGCTCTTGCCGCGTGGATAGAGGAGCATAAGCTTGAGCTGCACCACTGGTTCTTTACCTCTGATCTTACCTATCTTATCAGAGGAGGAAGGGTCTCAAAGGTATCGGGCTATTTCGGGAATCTCCTTTCGATCTGTCCTCTGCTCAATGTGGATTATCAGGGAAGGCTGATACCCAGATACAAGATCCGGACCAAAAAGAAGGTCATAGCGGAAACTCTGGAAAGAATGAAGGAGAATGCCGAGAAGGGCCTTAAATATGACCAGAAGGTATTTATAAACGACTCTGCCTGCAGACAGGATTCCACCGAGCTGGCAGAACTGATAAGAAATAACTTTCCCAATATAAAGGGCGAGATTTTCCAGAATTCCATCGGGACTACTATCGGGAGTCATACCGGTCCCGGAACCGTTGCTTTGTTTTTCTGGGGCAAAAAAAGGATAGACTGATCATGAAAATAGCTATAATGACTGATACCAACGGAGGCATATCGAAGGCGGAGGCAGAGTCTCTGGGAGTTTTCTGTCTGCCCATGCCGGTTCTTATAGACGGGAAGGATTATTACGAGGATGTGAGCATCTCCGTGGAGGAGTATATAGAGGCTCTTCTTTCCAAAAAGAGTGTTTCGACCTCGATGCCTTCTCCGATGGATGTTACAGATGAGTGGGAAAGGATCTTTTCGCTGGGATATGATGAGATAGTTTATATTCCCATGTCCAGCGGGCTTTCAGGTTCCTGTGCCGCCGCCACAGGCTTTGCCGAGGACTATGAAGGCAGGGTGCATGTGGTAGATAACAAGAGGATCTCCATAGCTCAGAGGACCTCCGTTCTTGACGCGAAGTATCTTGCCGGGAGAGGAAAGAGCGGCAGAGAGATAAAGGAGATACTTGAAAGGAATGCTTCCGACTACATCGTATATCTTGCGGTGGATACCCTTGAGTATTTTATGAAGACGGGAAGGGCCACCTCCGCAGCTGCCGCCCTTGTAAGCAACGTGCTCAGTGTAAAGCCCATCCTTAAGACAACAGGGGATAAGTTCGAGCCGGTGACGATAGCAAGGAGCATCAAAAAGTGCGAGGAAAAGATGCTGGATGCCATGAGGCTTAATCTTGATACAAGATTTAAGGGTCTTTCCGGGGATGAGATCGTGCTGGGAGCCGCTACCAGCTGCATAAATAAAAAGGATGCGGATAAATGGTTCAATGCCGTAAAGGACGCATTTCCCGGTTTTAATGTATTTTATGTGCCCCTTTCCTGCAGCATCACTACCCATACAGGGCCTGACGCCCGCGGAATGGGGATCATGAGGATAATAAAGAGAAGCGAGGTATAAAAAGTAAAAAAATTCTGAACCTTTTTCGGACAGGGCTGAGTCTTAATATATAGATCACGAAAAGAAGCAAAAAGGGCTTTTTGGAGTGACGGAGTTTATACTTTTTTAATAATTTGAATGGCTTAAGGGGCAAACCCGGGCTGAACTTAATTTTCTATAAAGTTGTTGTATTTGCAGAATGCGTATGCAATAATTGATTTAGAAGAAGTAAATGTATATTTGTTTGAGTACATAGATCATACGAGTATATAATAGATAAGGAGGATGATGCTCTATGAAAAAGAAAACTCTGATCGGTATCATTGCCGGAGTTGTTGTTTTACCTCTTACCGCATGCGCGATCATCATCGCGGTAAATCATAAAAATTCGGGTACGATAGAGGCCGAATCCGCATTTCGTGCCAGCGCTGACATAGCTGCCGAAGGAGTTCATTATTTTGACAGTGAGGCCGTTGCACTGGCAGATTCATCGGGAGACACAGCTTCGTTAAGAAGTGAGGCGCTCAGGGCATATAACCTGGTTAACGAGGAGAGAGAAAGGGCAGGGCTCGGAACTCTGTCATGGGATCCCAACCTTGAGAGCACCTCGGATGTAAGAGCTAGAGAGCTTGAAAGCTCCTTCTCACATACCCGTCCCAACGGAAGTCCCTGGTACACGGTAAACAGTGATATCATGGGTGGTGAGAATCTTGCCTTCGGCTATAATGACGCTTCTTCAGTCCTTGAAGCCTGGATGAACAGCCCTACCCACAGAGAGAATATTCTCTTCCCGGATTTCACAAAGATCTCGATCTCGATCTACGTAGCGGATGACGGAACAGCTTACTGGGCACAGGAGTTCGGATACTGATAAAACGGATGAAAAAATATATTAATAGCAGAAAAGCCGATGCATAAGCATCGGCTTTTCTGCTATAATGTATAGTATGAGAAGAGTTTTACGCTTCTATTATGACAGGTTTCGGTTGATGAGGAAATGATCCGATCCAAAAGAC
>DNAD01000322.1:0-3323 GCA_003484785.1 Lachnospiraceae bacterium | reverse complement strand
CGATCCAAAAGACGGATCGGATCGGCGCGGGGAAAAGGAGGTTCATATGAAAAAGAGCTGTTACGTAAAGATCCTGACAGCAGGATTATGCCTTGCCATTTTGCAGACGGTGCTGTTTCTTTTACCCCTGACAGCGCAGGGTGCTGTTATGGAGCAGGAGGAAGAGGAGGTCATCGATCACGTCGCGGTTGTGAGCGATGTGGAGGAGCTGATAGAGTACTGGGAGGACGATATGACCCTTGTGCTTGAGCCGGGGGAATACAACATTACCGAATATCTCAGATCACTCTCTAATCCCCCGCGCTGGAATTATGACGGTATAAATGAGAAAGGGCTCTATTATACCGACGAGTTTGACGGGCCGGAAATGATCGCCTGCGGTTACAGCAATATCACTATTGTTTCCGCGGACAGAGAAAACCCCGCAAGCATTGTCTGTGAACCCAGATATGCGGATGTGCTGTCCTTCAACAGCTGCTATAACATTATTATCGACGGGATAATAGCCGGCCATACCCCGGAGAAGGGGAGCTGCGCAGGGGATGTGATAAGCCTTGAAGAATGCAGCAATGTTACCGTAACCGGGTGTGACCTGTACGGCTGCGGAACCTACGCCTTTACCATAGATTCCTGCTATAATGTATCGGCCATAGACTGTAATATACATGACTGCTCCTATGGCTGCGTTACGGCATGGAGCACGGAGGGGCTTCGCTTTATACGTTCTGATTTCCATGACTGCCGCGAGTTTACGATGTTCGAATTAAGCGGCGGGACGACGGACTTTATCGCCTGCGACTTCAGAAACCTGGACGGTGGCTTCATTTCTTCGGGAAGCGGTAAAGTATCCTTTACCGGCTGCAGCTTTGATGATCCGATAAGGGAGGAGCTTACGGAAAAGGGCTATATCGCAGAGAAAGACAGCGGTAAAGAGCACGACAGCGCCGATGATGGAGAAATAACCGGCCTTATAAGCTATACGGCAAAGGATCAGCCCGTAGAGCTCTGGGATGATGACGACAATCTTGCCGTAACTAATTATTATGAGCTTTTGCTCGATGAGGATTCAAAGGAGGCATACCCCGCCCTTGCCAAAAAGCTTGATGAGATCAATGCTTCGGAAAAGAAGCAGGCTAAGGAGTCAGCCTACAGCATGGAAGAGGAATCCAGGCTGATGAAGGAAATGAACCCGGATATGTGTTTTTCCAGCGAAAAGACCCTGATCCCCACAAGGGCCGATTCGAAGGCTTTTTCCTATGTGTACCGCGTATATGAATATCTTGGGGGAGCTCACGGATTTTCTTATCCCGCAGCTGTCAATATCGATCCTGCTACCGGTGAGAGCATTGCCTTCAATGCGGTTGTAAAGGATACCGAAAAGCTGCCCGACATAATGTATGATGAGCTTATTAAGCAGAACGATGATCTTGTGGAATACTTTTCATACGATGAATCGGGTGTGGAGTCGCTTAAGGCCGATAACATCGAGCGTCTTAAAAATGACGGGGAAGGGCTGTGCTGGAGCCTTGCCTATGACGGCCTCTGGATCTACTACGAGGATTATGCCATGGGTTCCTATGTGGCGGGATCAAGAGAGGAGCTTATCCGCTTCGACGATTATCCGGAGATATTTACCGATACCTACAGGATAAAGGGTACTTCCATTCCCGTTATCGACAAACAGGTCGAAACACGGACGGGGGATACGGTAAAGCTTGAGAGCAAGAAGCACAGCGTGCATACGATACCTCTTTCATGGCATATGGAGACCTTCTCACCCGAGAATTCCGATAACCCCGGTTATTATTACTACACCTATGCCGAGGAGTACGGGGCGGATGAATCATTTGAGGGCCTGAAAAAGAACCTTGACAGCTTTAACAAAGAATCGGAGAAAAACGCGGAGAATTCTCTTAAGAACCTCGGAAACTATGCTCAAAAAGATTATAAGGAAAAGGGCGATGACGCATACAGGCTCTACGAGGCAGGCACAAGGCTGTGCTTAAGGAGGGCCGATGAGAACTATGTATCCTTTGCCGTATACGAGGAGGCCGGCGATTCCGTAAAGGCCCTCGCGGTTGTCTCCGGAAAGAATATTGATACCCGGACAGGAGAGGACGTAGAGCTTTCGGATATCATTACCGATGATCAGGCCCTTATCGAGGCGGTGGGAGAAGAGCTTAAGAAGGTCTTCTATGATGAGGAGATAAGAGCGGGGATAATGAAGGAGTTTGCGGAAAGGCTGGATGATGAGAGTACCGTATCCGGAAAGTCTCTTGCCTGGTGTCTTGGTTATGAGGGGATGGAGCTGTACCTTAACCCGGAAGTAAATTATGATTTCTACGGTGATATGGATCAGGTTGTGAAATTGTTCATTGGCTTTGATACTTACGGAAAGCTCTTTAATGACAGGGTAAAGACCATTCCGCTTTCATATGTATATGAGCCTGACCTTTCCGAGCACTTCTATGTGGATACCGATAATGACGGAAAGCTTTCCGAGTTCTCCGCAGCCCTGATAAAGGATGTAAACGGTGACTACTCCGGCATGAACTTAAGCTGCGGGGACGACAAGTGGGAGTTTGAGGAGGGAGTATTCGGCTACTCCGCCGAGGCTTATCTGGTACATGACTATATGGAGAGTGACTATCTTTATCTCTGCCTGACCGGTGACAACGACTATTCCTATGTCAGTGTATTCTCACTGGGAGAGGAGCCTGCCTACGAGGGCGAGAAGGACGGAAGTCTTAAGTTTGAGATCCCCTTTGATGAGGAAGGCGGTCACGGATATATGATGACCGGTCCCAACAGCTTTTACATGATCTGCCGTGACGATACCATGGGTACCCGCAGTGTCATTGGCGAGTATCAGTCCGGCTGGAACGGGGTTCCGGTGCTGAGCGGCTACTATCAGGAGTATATCGACAACGGATCCTGGGATGTCAGGGCTGCCATTGATATCAAGGCGGATATTGTTGATGAGAACGGAAACACCATATCGGAATCGGTCCTTAAAAAGGGCGAGGCGGTAGCCCCCTACAGGATAAATGAATGGGGCGGGCTTCTTGTGAAGACGAAGGACGGGACCATCTGGAGGATCAGCCTTGAGGAGAATGAGGATTCCATGAGCGGCTGGGCCATCGAAGGAAAACCGGTCAACGAGTGCTTCGACGGGCTTGCGTACGCGGGGTGAGCACCTGCCATCGTTACTATCACAGCCCAAAAGGCTGTGAATAGTAACAACCACCTGCCGTCCTCTTCAGAGCGTGTTGCCATAGAGGAAAAATGTGGTATAATTTATACTCGATAACATAATTGGCTGC
>DNAD01000007.1:18264-22615 GCA_003484785.1 Lachnospiraceae bacterium | reverse complement strand
AGATGAACAGGAGCGCGGCCGTAAGGATGTTGGGCCAGGAGCTGGCCAGCTTTCCGTTGGTCTTTACGATGGAGGAGATGGTTCCGTTTATCAGTACACCGAAGAAGGTTCCGAAGACGTTTCCCACACCTCCTGTAAGAAGCGTTCCTCCTATGACCGCCGAGGAGATGGCATCCATCTCAAGGCCTGTAGCCTGGGAGACCGAACCGGCCATCGTATTAAGGCAGTAGCAGATGCCTCCGATAGAGCAGAGGAAGGAGGACAGTATATACGCCCGCATCTTGATCTTCTTGGTATTAAGCCCCATCATGGCAGCCGACTGCTCGCTCCCTCCTACCGCGTACAGCGAACGGCCGAACTTGGTATAGCGAAGCATAAGGAAGATCAGTACCAGCACCAGCAGGGCCACGATGACACCGGGCCTTACGTAGGGAGCCATGTACTTGCCCTTATTGTTTGTATAGCCTCCGAAGGGAATGACCACCTTGGAGTTGGCCCATTTATAGAAGGTTGCGTTGATCTCTTCCGTGATGGACACCTGATCCGTACATATGACCGCGGTCATGCCTCTGCAGAAGAACATTCCCGCCATGGTGACTATGAAGGGCTGGATCTCAAGATATCCCACCATATAGCCCTGAAACGCGCCGAAGGCAAGACCGATGACCAGTACCAGAAGGATCATCGGCACCGCGCCGATCCCCTTCTGCATACCCACCGCAAGCATCATGCAGTCCATGGCGATGAGAGCGCCGACCGAAATATCTATGCCCGCCGTCAGCATAACGCAGGTAAGGCCGCAGGCAACGCAGATAAGACCGGCATTTGTGATAAGTATATTACAGAAGGTCTGAAGGTGGGTAAAACCCTTTGCCCCGTAGGCTATGCAGCCGCCGGCATACAATACCGCAAACAACGCTATGGTGATAAGAAGGAGAATGGTATGTCCGTTGAGCTTCAGCTTTTTATTGTTCATTTAAGCCACCTCCTTTAATCTTCTGGCCGCACTCTGTTTCTTAAAGAAATTCCTTACGGGAGTGGACTGGATCGCAACTATTATGATAACTATGACCGCCTTAAACACCGGAGCCTGCGCCGCAGATACACCCAGAGCATAGAGGGTGGTCGTTATAGCCTGTATCGTATATGCGCCTATGATGGAGCCGGCAAGGTTGAACTTTCCGCCGCCGAGACTGTTGCCGCCGAGAGCGACCGCAAGGATGGCATCCATCTCAAGATAAAGGCCGATGTTGTTGGAATCTGCCGAGGTTATCCTTGAGGAATTGACTATTCCCGCGATACCCGCGAAAAGACCGCAGATCGTATAGGTTAGGAAGATGATGCGCTTCGAATTCAGTCCCGCGATACGGCTGGCCTTTGAGTTGATCCCGACGGACTGGATATACATACCCAGAGCAGTCTTTCGAAGGACAAGGGAAACCACCGCAACGCACACCGCCGCTATCACCAAAGGCGTGGGAAGGGGGCCTAGGAAGCTGCCGAAAAACGCAAAGGAAGGGTTTCTTACATAAACGATAAGGTCATTGCAGAGAAGAAGCCCGATAGCCCTTGCGGCCGAAAACAGTATAAGAGTCGCGACCATGGGCTGTATCTTAAAGAACGCCACCAGGGTTCCGTTGAACATGCCGCAGACAGCTCCCATCAGAAGGCCGCCAAGGATACCGACAAACAGAGGAACCGCAAGCTCCGTTGTGGAGGATACTCCGTAGCCCGCAAGCAGCATGCAGCAGAAGCTGGCGCAAAGGCTCATGACCGAGCCTACCGAAATATCGGTTCCGGCCGAGGAGGATACCACCAGGGTCATTCCTATGGCAAGTATCGCCGCTTCGCTTCCTCGGTTTAATATATCGATAATACGTCCGTAAAGGATGGTACCGTTGCTGGTAGTCTGCTGGAGAGTGATCGTAAAGAAGGAAAGCGGATTATTTCCGTTTACCATATCGTAAATGACATTAATGACCATTACCAGGATCAGAGCGACTACCGGAAGAAGAAGGCTCCAGTTTTTGAGTTTGTAGAAAAAGGAATTTCTGTTAGTCATTGTCCCATCTCACCTCCCGCTATAGCCTTCATGACATTCTCCTGGGTCAGCTCCTTGTCAAGCTCGCCGACCTTCTGGCCGTCTCTCATTATCGCCATACGGCTGCAGGTTCTGAGCATCTCCGCGATCTCGGAGGAAATGAACAGGATACTCTTGCCCTCACCCGCAAGCTTTACTATAAGCTTCTGGATCTCGGATTTGGTTCCGATATCGATACCTCTCGTAGGCTCATCAAGAATAAGGAAATCCGGATTGGTGGCAAGCCATCTTGCAAGGATGACCTTCTGCTGGTTTCCGCCGGAAAGCTGCCTTATAAGGGTTTCCTTGCTGGCAGTCTTGATCTGGAGAAGAGCTATGTACTGATCCGCCAGCTCCTCCTGCTTTGCCCTGGAAAGAGGCTTGAACATGCCCTTTCTGGCCTGAAGCGCAAGGATTATATTTTCCCTTACCGACAGATCCCCGATGATGCCCTCGGCCTTTCTGTCATCCGGGAGCATTCCCATTCCCAGATTCATGGCATCTATGGGCTGGTTGATCTTAACCTCTTTGCCATCAACCATGAGGGTTCCGGTATTGGCCTTATCGGCTCCGTAGATCGCCCTGGCAAGCTCGCTCCTGCCCGATCCCAGAAGGCCTGCGATACCCACGACCTCTCCCTTATGGATATCCAGATCGAAGGGCTTGACCGTACCTGTATGGGAAAGACCTCTGGCGCTTATCTCAAGAGGATTATTGGCAGCATCCTCTGCTCCCTCCTTTTTGATCTCGGCCAGATCATCAAGATCCTTACCCATCATAGCCGCAACAAGCTTCACTCTGGGAAGCTCCTCGATAGGGTATTCTCCTACGAAACGTCCGTCACGCAGTACGGTGATCCTGTCGCATACTGCATAAACCTGCTCAAGGAAATGAGTTACAAAAATGATCCCAACGCCCTTATCACGAAGCCTCCTCATAAGCACAAACAGCTTCTCAACCTCTTCATCATCAAGAGAGGAGGTGGGCTCATCAAGAATAAGAACCTTGCAATCCATATCTACAGCCCTTGCGATCGCCACCATCTGCTGGATCGCAAGAGAATAATTTTCAAGATTCTGGGTAACGTCAACAGAGATCCCCAGCTCATCCATTATCACCTGGGAGCGTTTGTTATAGGACTTCCTGTCGATCGTATGAAATTTGGTCATCGGCTCACGTCCGATGAAAAGATTCTCCGCCACCGAAAGATTGGGGCAGAGGTTGACCTCCTGATACACGGTGGAAATTCCGACGCTCTGGGCGTCTGCCGTGGAATGGTTCTTCACGGGGCCCGATATCCCGTCAATATGGATCTCTCCGGCTTCGAAATCGTTAATACCGGTCAGGCATTTGATAAGCGTTGACTTTCCCGCTCCGTTTTCCCCCATCAGAGCGTGTATCTCACCCTTACGGAGGGTAAAATCCACATCCTGAAGAGCCTTTACTCCGGGGAAGGTCATGCTGATACCTCTGGCAGTTAAAACAACATTGTCCTCCATACCTGGATTACTCCTTTCAGCTTTTAAAAGGAGCTCCCTGGATTCAGGGAGCTCCAAAGACAGCTCTGTAGTTTATTGATTTAACTCTCTGAGCTCTTGCGGTTTCTTCAAACCTCAGATATTAATACTGAGCCTCGATAACCTCGTCGGTTACTTCAACCATAGTCTGGTCTTTTCCGTCAACCGCGAAAGGAACGATAGCATCTTTAAGAGCATACCAGTTATCGGGAACAAGGATCTGAGCCTCAGGTGTTCCGCCTGACTGTAAGGTCTCGATAACGCCTGCAACTGTGGGAGCTGCAAGAGGGTTGCACTCGAAGTCAGCTGTGATCTTGCCGGCCTTAACTTCCTCAAGACCTGCTGTACATGCATCGTAGGAGATAAGGATTACATCGTTGCCGGGGCCATACTTAACGCCTGCGTTATCCATAGCTGTCATAGCACCGAATGCTTCGTTATCGTTCTCACATACTACTACGTTGAACTTGCCTTCATAAGACTTACAGAAGGACTCCATAACTTCCTGTCCGCCTGCCTCTGTGAAGTCACCGGTCTGCTCGTCAAGGATTGTCCAGCCTTCTCTGTCAGCGATCTCATGGAAACCATTGGTACGTCCGATCTGAGCGGAAGAACCGGTTGTTCCCTGGATGATAAGAGCATTGATCTCGCTGATGCCCTGAGCCTCTGCATATGCCTTGAGCCATTCGCCTGCTGCCTTACCTTCTGTAAGGAAGTCGGAGCCTACCCATGATACATACTTGTCTGAGTCGTC
>DNAD01000007.1:16659-18213 GCA_003484785.1 Lachnospiraceae bacterium | reverse complement strand
ATGGTACGGTCGATAACGATAACAGGGATTCCTGCGTCATCACACTCTGTAAGAACCGTATCCCAGCCTGTAGCAATGATAGGGTCGATTATGATATAGTCAACACCCTGCTCGATGAAGGAACGAACTGCTTCCTTCTGAGCTGCTTCATCATTGTCGCAGTCAACAAAGCTTAAGTCGTAGCCGTTTGCCTCTGAGAAAACATCCTGAGCGGACTTCGTGGAAGCTGTTCTCCAGTCAGACTCATGTCCAACCTGTGCAAAACCTACAGAGATAAGGCCTTCTGCTCCGCCTTCAGCGGCAGCAGCCTCTTCAACCTCTTCAGCTGCCTCTTCAACGGGCTCAGCTGTCTCTTCTGCGGGCGCTGCCTCTTCTGCTGCCGGAGCCGCATCAGCTGCGGGAGCGGGAGCCGGAGCAGCCGCACAGCCTGCAAGAAGGCTTGCAGCCATAACACCTGTAAGCAATACACTGATCAGTTTCTTTTTCATTTCGTTTTTCCTCCTTTTTTACTTGGCTACTGTAATTCAGTAAACCTGCAACTTGATACCATTTTAATTAAAGGAAGAAAAGAACTCCATGGAATTATTTAAAAAAAAGTTATAATTCTTACCAGATTATGAATAGAATATGAACAAAAAATGTATTTTTTTATCGGAAAAGTTGAAATATTTAATCGTAGGGTATCTCGGGTATAAAAATCTCCACCTTTGTGCCGCGCCCGTATTCGCTTTCATAGGTGATCCCGCAGTTTGCGCCGTAATTAAGCCTTAAGCGCTCGGCCACATTGGCGATGCCGAAGCCTGAATTGTCAAGAGAAGGCCGTTCAAGGCCCTCCGCTATCCTTCTGATCCTCAAAAGCTCCTCCTCCTTCATCCCCATGCCGTCATCCCAAACGGTAAGAACGAGCTGATAGAAGCTTCCGTCCTCCAGCCTGTAGATCCCGTGGAATATGTCATCGCCGCTTTCCACGACCTCGGCGGCCCTCTCTGAAAGCCCTATCCTTATGGTCCCGCCGCCTCTTTTGTTCTTAAGCCCGTGATAGAGGGCATTCTCCACGATGGGCTGGAGAGTCATCTTTATTATTGAATAATCCATGAGCTTTTCCGGGATATCGATCTCATAATCCATGATGTCCCTGTAACGGAACTGCTGGATCTCAAGATAGGCCTCAACATGGGATATCTCGTCCTTTATGCGCACATAATCCCTCCCGCCGGAAAGGGTGGTCCTGAAAAACCTTGAAAGAGAGGTTACGATGGAGGCAACCTCCTCCTTACGGTCGTCCTCCGAAAGCCATACTATATTATCCAGGGTATTATAAAGGAAATGGGGATTGATCTGTGCCTGAAGGAGCCTTAACTCAAGGTTTCTGGAATTGATCTGCTCCCTTTTTATATTGTCCACCAGCCCGCCAAGCTGCGAAGCCATGGTGTTCAGTGAATTACCCAGCTGCATGAGCTCAGCGCCGGACCTGAAATCGGCCCTCTCCTCGAAATTACCGCTTGCCACCTCATCCGTGACCCTGCAGAGCTCATCTATGGGCCTTGTTATGCT
>DNAD01000007.1:0-16539 GCA_003484785.1 Lachnospiraceae bacterium | reverse complement strand
TTCTCTGCCGGTCTATCTCAAGCCTTGTGTTCTCCATGCCCGAGGATTCGTAATAGATGTATTCGGATATCCTCTCCTGGATAAGCTCTGTGATTATCCTGATATCGGTATCCAGTCTCGTCATATTCTCCTCATAATGTCCCGAGACCTTTACGGTGCTGTTTATCTCATCGACCCTTTTTTTCAGGGTATTGAGAAGCTTTAATATACTGTCGATCCTCCCCCTTGCCTCGTCCGACCTGGTAAGCTCCCTCATTCTCGAAAAATCCAGGGAAGCCTCCTCGATGAGCTTGTCGGGATCGGTCATCGAAAGCACCTCCCCCACCTCGTCCATGCTTAGGGATCTGGCCACCATCTGGTACATGACGGAATCTATCTCCTCCTTAAAGACGGTATTGTATTCATTGGCGTTTGTTATATTTTTAACGATCAGGTCGTAGGAGGCGGCCAGTCTGTTAAGATTATATATGAACAGTCCGGTGAGGATGATGAAGGGCAGTATGATGGAAACGCTCAGAAACACCAGCTTGTTCCGAACGGAAAGAGCCGTAAGGGAGAAGGTCTTTTTCATGCCTCCTTCCCCCTTGAACGATATTCCCTGGGGGTCATGCCCTGGGTCTTTTTAAAGGTTGCGCTGAAATAGTGGGGGTCTCTGTAGCCCACCTCATAGGCGATCTCGAAGCTCTTTTTATCGGTGGTCATCAAAAGCTCCTTCGCCTTTTCCATCCTCCTGTTTATCAGATACTCGATGAAGGTGACACCCATCTCCTGGGAAAAGATGGATGAAAAATGATTGGGACTTATATTGGCAAGCTCTGCAAGGGTATTTAAGGAAATATCCTCGTCCGCAAAGTGCTCGTCGATATAGGCGGCGGAATCCCTTATGACCCTGCTGTATTTATTGGCCGCACCGTTATCCCTTACATATATCACCTGCCTTAAATACCTGGTCAGATACTGCCTGGCTCCCGAGATATCGGTCATTCCGCGGATGACATCATTGATATCCCCGCACCTTTCATTTATCTCGGAGGCATCCTCCCCGATATTTTTTAAAAACCTTACCATCGTAAAATACATGGCCATGGTGATATAGTTAAGGAACATTAAGGATCTGGAGTTCTGCTCCCCCACCGAGGCAAAGATCGAGTCGATAAGAGCCTCGGCATCATCCCCGGAGCCGGTCTTTAAGAAGCTTTCAAGCTCCTTTCCCGAGAAATCCCCCGCCGTGCTTATATCCACGGCGTTATCTCTCACATTTTCTTCAGATATTGCCCTGTTTTCCGGCTTTTCCAGTATATGCTTCGCAATATCCGAAAACAGCTTTAAGGCCTCCCTCTCCTTCTCTTCATATTCGCTTCTGGGATCTGCCGCGAGACGGAGCTTTTCCTCCCTCTCCTTTACGATCTTTCCGATCACCTCTCTTACCGAATCAAGGAGCGATGCGGGTGTCACCGGCTTTAATATGTACTCGGTCACCCCGAGCTTGATGGCCTTTCTCGCATAGCTGAAGTCGTCATAGCCCGAAAGGATCATTATCTTGGTATCGGGCAGCTCCTTCCTGATATGTTCGGACAGGGTCAGCCCGTCCATAAAGGGCATTTTGATATCGGTTATCACTATATCGGGCCGGCTTTCAAGGATCATCGGAAGCGCCAGCTCCCCGTCCGCGGCCTCGCCCACGAAGTCTATATTTTCGGATGCCCAGTCTATGCGCCGTTTTATCCCCTCGCGCATGACCACCTCATCCTCAACCAGAAACAGCTTTATCAATTTCTCAGTACTCTCTTTCCTCTATGATAGCATCCGTCACGGGGGTCACCTCATAGCTCTTGCCCTCGATCCTGACTTTGTTTACAGCATCAAAATGTGAAAACTGTTCTTCCTCTATATAGGTTTTGGCCGGAAGCTTTTGCCCGGCCTCCAGAGCATCTATCATGTTCTTAAGCTTCGGTCCGTAGAGGGGCGAGCATTCGGTATTCACGGCTATGCTTCCCTCTTCGGTAAGCTTAAGCCCCTCCCTTGTGGCATCAAAGGACATGACCATCATCTCTCTGGTCCTGAAATCGTTCCCTATGCCGTAGCCCGCGTTTTTTATGGCCTCCAGAGCCCCGTAGGCCTCATTGTCATTCTCACAGTAAACGATATCTATGTTTCCGCCGTGCTTTATCAGCATCTTCTCCATAACCTCCTTGCCCTTGGCCGTGGTGAAGTCACCGGTTTCCTGGCCCAGAAGATGCCAGCGCGGATTTAAGCGGACCGCATCCATCAGGGCATCGGTCCTTCCCATCTGGGCGCTGGAGCCTAAGGTTCCCTGGATATCTACTATATTTACCTCCCCGGTATAGCCTATGCTCTTAAGGTACTCCGAAAGCCACCTGCAGGCCCTCTGGCCCTCAAGGTAGAAGTCCGAGCCGATCCAGGCGGTATAGAGGCTGTCGTCCGCCACCTTCACGCATCTGTCGTATACGATCACCGGAATGCCGGCCTCCTTAGCTTCGGAAAGAGCGGAATCCCAGCCTGTCTCCACGCAGGGATCAAGCAGGATATAGTCCACGTCCTGATCTATGAATTCCCTGATGGCCTTGATCTGATTCTCCTGCTTCTGCTGGCCGTCATTATATATGAGGGAATAGCCTTCCTTTGCCACAAAGGCCTCAAGGACGGATCTGGTACTCGCCATCCTCCAGTCCGACTCCGATCCTATCTGGGAAAAGCCGATGGTTATAAGCGGCTTTGTCTGGCTCTCCTGCGTGATATCCTCGTCCTTTGAGTTTCCCATGCATCCGCCGAACAGAAGCGTCAGGATCAGAAGGATTAAAGCGCAGCCTGTCTTTTTTCGGTCATATCTTCTATTCATAAAATTTTCTCCCGTTATCTTATAGAATACCAGATAAGGCGGTCGGCTGGCAAATCAAACTTACTTCACGGGCAGCATGCCGTGACTTTTTTCAAGGATCGCTTTGCTTTAAAGGTTTTTTTTGATAAAATATAAATGGCCGTGATCGGGGAATATTCCGTATATCCGGGCGATTTACCAGAAAACACAGGAGATAATAAAAATTGGAATTTGAGCTTTGGTTATTTGCCATAAAGAATCTGGCGCAGACCTATGAGATGTCCCAGGTCATCTATTCCCAGCTTCCCCAGGGGGAAAAGGATTCCCTTAAAAAAGAATATGAACGCTCCGTCGGAGGCGCAAAAAGCTCTGATAAGAGCAAAGCTTCCGGGGGCGGCAGCGTTAAGAAATATGAGGAGCTTATCGGAAATTTTCTGAATTCCATGAGTGTCTCCGAGCGGTTTCTTGAGCGCAACAGCATCCGCTATATCAGGCAGAATATGCCCGCCTCCCCCGACGACCCGGATGAGGAATTTCTCCTCAGGATGTTTATAAATCTCGAGCTTTCCGTCACAAAGGTCAATTCCTGTCTGAAGTATCTGGGAATGCCCGTGACCGCGGCCGGAGAGCTTAAGGTGGATGAATTCGGCCAGTATTATGTACAGAACACCCTCCCTTCGGGTTCCGGCTACGGGGCAGGGTCTAATAACCGCAGACCCGTAACGGACGGAATGTTCATTGAGTTCATGACCGGCGGGCGGTGGGAGCTCGGAAAGCTGCGCAGGGACGCGGACGCTCCCTTCGGCTGCTTCTTTGCGGGATCAGGGGGCGAGGAATTCCACATAAATCCCAACGGACTTAAGGTAAGGCTCAGGGGATGACGGCCCGAGAGGGCCTTTCTGCCCTCCCCCTTTTACCTCATTTTTTCTGTCTTATAAAGAACTCCTCAAGCTTTTTGAGCAGCTCCTCCATAGGCACGGTCTTAAGAAAATACCCCTGAGGCTTTAATGCCACAACCTCCATGACACTTTCCCTGTCACTTCTGCCCGTAAGAAAGATCACCGGAATATCCTTTGTTTCATCATCGCTCCGAAGCATCTCAAGCACCTTCGGGCCGTTGGTCACCGGCATCTCATGATCCAAAAGTATAAGGTCGGCCCTGTTCTTTCCCAGCCATTTTATGGCCTGAAGCCCGGAACTTGCCATGGCAACCTTATAGGTGCCCTTGAGCCATTCCCTCATGATCCCCAGAAAGCTTACATCATCATCCACGATAAGGATCGTCTTTCTGAATTCCCCTGCATTTACCTTATCAAACAGCTCCGAAACGGCGTTTGCGCAGGCTTCGTTATCCAGAGGCCTTGTAAATACCCTGTATATCATATCCGGGGATGCCTGACCTTTAAGATAGTCAAGCTCATCCTCCCCTCCTATGAGGATCATAACACGCCCTTCATCGATCATCTTATCTAACAGGAATCTCAGCGGCTTCTCGGGCGGGCGCTTTCCATCCTCCATATATATGGTTATCAGGCCTGCTCCTTCAAAGTGACGGTTGATGGGATCGATCCCCCAGGGAACAAATTCCGAAGCTATTTTTCTCTCCGAAAGCTTCTTCATCAAAACCCTTATGAGGAAATTTTCCTTCTCACCGACCACCATTACACGGTTTTCTTCCATAAAACTACCCCTCACTAACACTGCGCCGATTCCAAAGGAATCGTGCGCTGCGGATGCTTAGGAACTGTTGAAAAATAACTTATACACCTTTGCATGTTATTTTGCAACAGTTCCTTACTCAAGCAGCTGTATAAATCTGTCCCATTCAAGAAGCTTCAAAAGCCGCTTAAGCTCCGTGATCTTCTCTCTGTCAGCCTCGGGCAGGCGGTATGCCGAAAGCTCCTCAAGCACCATTTCCGCCCCGTCGTAATCCATATTCTCCGCCAGCTCCTTTAAGGCGCCATACCCCTCCGAAAGCTCTCCGGGATCTATCTCCTCTCCGTCGTTGTTGTCCTTCGTTTCCGAAAGAGGAGAAAGCTTTTCGCAAAGACTTCGGTAAGCGCTCATAAGCTCCCCCTCATGCTCATCGATGTATTTCTGATCCCCGCCGTTTCCGGCATTCTCAAGCCTTTCGGAAAGCACCGAAAGGGAGGACGCGCCGATGATGCGGGCAGAGCTCTTAAGGGCATGGACCTTTATGGTATACAGCTTTATATCCCCGGTTTTATAAGCATTCTCCAGGACGGAAGCATTCTCCTCAAAGGTATCCGCAAACATCCTGAGCGAAAACAGAAAGGCATCGACCCCTCCCGAATTCTTTATTCCCTCGGGGACTGATATCTCCGCGATCTCTAAAAGCCACTCCTTATCCTCCGGAAGCTTTGCGCTCTCCTGTACGATATCCTCCCTGTCCGGTCTCTGCATTATCTCATCGGGAAGATGACGCATGATAGTCCGTTCAAGAAGGGCGCTGTCCACGGGCTTTCCCAGATATCCGTCAAAGCCCTTCGACTTGTAGAACTCCTCTCCGACAGCAGAGTTTGCGGTAAGTGCATAGACCGGAAGCTCCTTATCACTCCTTCTGATCCTCTCCACCGTCTCGATCCCGTCCATTCCCGGCATCATATGATCAAGCAGCACCAGATTATAGGATCTGTATCTGAGCTTTTCCAGGCATTCCTCTCCGCTTGAGGCTGTTGCGACGAACATCCTGGTGGGCTTTAACAGCCCCTTTATCACGTTCAGGTTCATGGGGTTATCATCAACCACAAGGATCTCGGCTTCCGGAGCTACGAACCTGGGCACATAAGGGCCTGCAAAGGATTCCTCGTCGTGCTCGCTGAATACTCCAAGCTCCGAAGCGTCAATGATACGCTGGGAAAGGGTCAGTACGAACTCGGAGCCCTCACCGTAAACGCTCTCGCAGGTAAGCTTTCCTCCCAGGAGCTCTGAAAAACGCCTTGATATATCAAGGCCCAGCCCGGTACCCTGAATGCCGCTGTTCTTTTCCTCATCCAGCCTCTCATAAGCCGAGAACAGCTTGTCCATATCCTCCGGCTTTATGCCTATGCCGGTATCCTTTACGGATATCAGAAGGTCACACCTTTCGTCATTCTTTTCCACCACCGACAGCTTAAAGGTAAAGCTGCCCTCTTCGGTATACTTGACCGCATTGGTCAAAAGATTCAGTATTATCTGCTTAAGCTTTCCTGCGTCACCGTAAAGCCGCACCGGAAGCGTGGTGTCGATATCCACGTTGAAGACCAGGTCCTTTTCATTGCTCCTTACCCTTATCATGGATACTATGGAGCGCAGAAGCTCTGCGGTATCATATTCCTGCTCCACAAGGTTCATCTTTCCCGATTCTATCTTTGACATATCAAGCAGGTCATTGATCAGTGAAAGAAGGGAATCGGAGGCATTCCTGATATCAAGGGCATAATTAATGATCGAGGTATGATACTCCTTCTTAACCCCGGAGGCGTCCTCCCTCAGGATCATCTCATCCATTCCCACGATGGTATTGATGGGAGTACGGATCTCGTGTGACATATTGGCAAGGAACCGGGATTTGGCGGAATTTGCCCGCTCAGCCTCCTCCTTTGCCTGTCTTATCTGCTCGTACTGCTTTCGTATGATCGTGCCCATCATGATCCGCCACACAATAAAGCCGGTAAAGGCCGCAATAAGGGCTATCAGCATCACCCTGACCACCAGCAGTTCAATAAACCTTGGCTTCTTAATCACAGGAAAGGTTTTCTCCTGGAGCACTCCACCGCTGCCCTGATCCAGAACCCTTATATGGAACACGTAATTACCATAGGACAGCCCCGTATATTCAAGAGATGTCATTTTACTCTGCTCTGCCGTGATGCCCTGATCACCGGCACCCTCCAGAAATACCTGCACCGTGGGATTGTTAACCGTATAGTCAAGAATGGCAGGCGTGATCTGGATCCTTCCCGTGGTCGGAGGTATCGTATAGCTGCCGTTCTCATCGGGGAAAAGCTCCTCATCATTACAGTAAAGAGACTTTATCCCTGTTATGATACCCGAGGTCTGGTTAAAGTAATTGTCGATATTGACTCTGCTGACCCCGGTGCGGGTAGAGATAAAGAGATTTCCCTTATCATCAATGGCGCTGTAGGCATTGGAGGTGGGCGTTCCGGTCAGACCGTTGGCTATCGTATACAGCCTGTAGTCGGTAATGGCATTGTTGAGAACGTCCTGTGCCTTTACCGAATAAACTCCGTAGGAGGACAGTATCCAGAGATTGTCATTATCGTCAAAATAAATATCAAAATTATTGTTGTACGGGAAGGAGGTCACATTTGTTATTTCCCCGTCCTTCATGTATTCCAGGGAATTTGAGGTGATTATCCAGTAGAGGCCGCGTCCCGGATCCTTTTTGATCCTTAAGATGACATCGCTGGTAAGCCCGTCATCCCTTCCGAGCCTTTTTATCCCGTCCTCTCCTATGATATAAATACCGTCCCCGTCAGAGCCCGCGTAGATCAGACCGTCCTCTCCCTCCTCGACGGTAAGAAGCACGGTGTTGGTAAGGCCCTCTTCCTTCCCCACCGTCCGTTTTACGGCTCCGTCCTTTATCATCGCAAGGCCTGAATTGGTCCCCGAAAAGACCGATCCGTCCGAGGCTGCGACAGTACAGCGGACCGCGTTATCCGGCATACCGTTTTCCTCATTAAAGCAGGTTATCTTACCCTCCGGGGAATAGCATACAAGGCCCAGTCCGTTGGTGAAGGTTGATATCCAGATATTACCGTCCCCGTCCTTTTCAATGCATCTGATCCTCGTATTTTCCAGAAGATCCGTCAGCTCGTTTTTCACGAGCTTAAGCCCGGGATCGAGAATATGCATTCCGGTATCCGTTCCGACATAGAGAAGCCCGCCGGACAGGCAGGTGGCGTTTACAACCTCCTCATCAAGCCCCGCCGCCTCATTCAGGTTTTTAAAATTACTCGAGACCACCTTCATGACCCCCTGTCTCGAGGAAGCGAACCAAAGATTTCCCTGGTAATCGGAGGTTACCATATCTATGGAATTATTCATGGGGATATTGTCAAGGAGCCTGAATTCACCGTTTTCGTCAAAGTACCCCGTAAGATTCTCTGTTGTAACAAATATCCGGTCACAGGCAGAGGTTATCCAGTAGGCATAGGAGGCAGGGGCTATGGACAGCTCTTTCAGGTTTTCCGCTTTGGTCCCGAAGCTTCCGTAATAGATCTTTTCGGTCTCGGTTCCCAGATAGACCATGCCGGATTGAGAGGTATCGGCATAAACGGTAGTGACCGCTCCTGTTCCCAGCTCCTCTCCGGTATGGTACTCCGTTACCCTGGCATCCTTTATGGCAAAGACATCTCCCCCTCCGGTACATCCGTAAACCCTGCCCGGGCCGTCCGATACGAGCCTTTCTATGACCTGGCCTTCAAGCCTTTCATCCTCCAGTACCCTGAGAGCTCCGTCCTCTTTCAGATAAGCTATTCCCGAGGTAGTTCCGATATAGACGGTTCCGTCTCCGCCCTCCGCAAAGGTTCTCACCGAAGAGGATGGCAATCCCTCCCGGTAGGTATAATGAGTGCTCCCTTCGAGGACATTATCGCTTAAGATCACCACTCCGTTGTCATTTGTGCCTGCCCAGAGCCTTCCGTAGCTGTCCTCGAAAAGCGCCCGTGCGCTGGTAAGCCCGCCGGAGGCATCCTGTCTCTCGAAAACACTGCCGTCATAGCGGATAACACCGCTGTAGCCGCCTATCCAGATATATCCGTCGCTCGTTCCCAATACACAGTTGGCATCCGAGGTAGGCAATCCGTTTGAGGCATCATACAGCTTTGCGGTATAGCCGACATTCTCAAGCTGCCCGGTTACCGCATATCCGCCGCCGACCCTTGCGATCCCTTCCCCGGTCTCTGCTGCAGCCACCCTGTTCAAAGCCATTAACGATAAAAACAATGCCATAACAAGGCACTGCTTTACCCCCTTAAGCTTCCTCCTGTTCATGTTTCCGGTCTCCTGTTATCCATGATATTTCTTCAAAACCGCCTTCACCTCATCGAGGGAATCCATAAAGACCTCGACGCATTTGGGATCGAACTGGGTTCCGGCCCCTTCGCTTATGATATCCAGAGCCTTTTCCAGGGGAAAAGCCGGTTTATAGACTCTGGGGGATGCCAGTGCGTCAAACACGTCCGCAACGGCCATGACCCTGGCGGAGAGAGGGATGACCTCCCCGGCAAGGCCCTCGGGATATCCCTTTCCGTCCCAGCGCTCATGATGGTAGGCCGCCATGTTCCTGGCCTCCTTCAGGTATTCTCCTCCCCTGACTCTTTCAATTGCTTTGTCGATTATGCGCATGCCCTCGGTAGTATGGGTCTTCATGATGGCAAATTCTTCGTCGTCAAGCTTTCCGGGCTTGTTTAAGATGGCGTCGGGAATGCTTATCTTGCCCACATCATGAAGAGGAGCGGAGGTCTCGACATCCGACATATACTGGGGCGTCAGCTTGTTGAGATAGTATCCCTTTCGTTTAAGCCCGTTCAGAATGATCCTCACATAGGCAGAGGTCTTCTGGACATGGGCCCCGGTATCGGAGTCCCTGTTCTCCACCATATCCGCCATTGTGATTATCAGTCCGTTCTGCATTTCCGAGGAGATCTGAGCGTAATGCCTTACCCTTCGCATCTGCTCCGCCGTGCCCTCGGTCATCCGGCACAGGGCATGATAGAGCTGCTCTACCTCATCTTTTGTCTTTATATCCAAAGAAGCGATCTTTTTTGTGTTCTGGTCAAGGATCTCCTGATCCGCATTCTCCGGGTCAAAGCCGGTCACCATGACCGCCAGGCTTTTGATAGGATATACCAGATATCTCATAGAGATCCACAGCCCGGAGGACAGGATCAGTACAAAAAAGCCCGAGAATACCAAAAGCACGCGGAAGGAAAAATCCCTCATATAGCTTTGCATAAAGTCAAGGGAGGCGTCGGCCCCCACGTAGGCAACACATTCACCCTGAGAATCATATAAGGGTTCGTAATTGGTAATGAAATATCCGAACCTGTCATCATTCTCAAGAGGCTCCATCCTTTCACCGGCAAGCAGCGTCGGCAGATAGGGAAGAAACGACTCATCAAAGGATTCTATATCGTTAATGTGAGTACCGATATTATATATCTCGGGATCAGTGTCAAATACGATATGGCATCCGTCCTCCCTTATCTGGTACACATACAGGTATTCTATCCCTATGATGCTTTCCCGGATAGCACAGAGAAGCTCGTAGGTCCTTCGGTATTCCGGATCCTCATAATCCGAAATGGTTTTTTTACTCAAAAGATAATCCTGTATCCTGTCTGCATTGATGACCTTCTTTGCAAGCTCCGTGGCCTTTATTGCATTTTCCCTGTATTCCTTTTTAAGGTTCATGGAATAGAAGGCCAGACCGCTTGCGGCCATTACCAGAGCCATCAGGACGCTGGCAAGGATCAAAAGCCCCGTAAGCCTGTCTTTTACTGAAATACCGCTTCCCTTTGGCGAGCGGTTAAGCTCTGCTATCTCCTGCTCCGTGAGAGGCTTCTGCATCCATGAACAATTTATGATAGCGATCCTTCTCTGTGGCGGAACAAAATGCAGCACAAGAAACGCAAGACCCGCGGCAAGGGACTTGTCAAGGAAATTCAGCCCTGTATTGATCAAAGCACTGAAGAAAAAGAAGCCTGCCCCCGAGCCGTCCGAAAACCGCTCCGCCAGATTCTCCACATCGGAAAACTGGGGTTTTCCGAAAAGCACCCATTGAAACACGGTTCCGATACAGCCTCCGATAACCGCAAGGATAAGAAGATAAAGGAGCACATTTTTCCGTTTTTCGAACAGCTTATTGCGCATAAAGAAGGCTGTTACAATGGCGATAAGAATACCTATAAGGGTATAATATATGGAATAGGAATTGAAAGCGGTGCAGAGTATGCTGGTGGCTACCGCGGTAACTATTCCCGGAAGAGACCCGGCCAGGGCAGCACAGAAGATGGTTCCGGCAGTATCAAAATAAAGGGGCAGGGAAAACCTGTGCATAAGATATGCCGGAATAAAATTAACGGTGATCCCCGCAATGACAGAGACCGCCTGCAGCATCCTGTTATTATCTATCTTTCCCTTTAGCATGCCATATCCTCTCTCTGCCATAAAGCAGAACAGCAAAAACTGTTCCAGACATCTGTTTATTGATTATAACCGTATTTCATCCGTCACGCAATAAGATGATGGAAGAGGCGCTCTGTTATTCCCCGTAAAGCAGATACGGTCTCCTCTGCTCTTTAAACGAATCGATATCTGCCTTCCAGGAGGCTTTTATCTCTTCGGCCGATCTCCCCTCCTCAACCATTTTCCTGAGAGCATCCGAGCCGCTGAGCCTGTCGATCCAGTATATACCGTTTTTATCGGGGCTTCCCCAGAACGCCCCCGGGTCCGAAACCGTGCTGTAGGCATTGTAGGCCGAGATCAGATATTCCGGGTTGATCCCCTCCGCCCATATCTCTTCTATCGGCCGTGTTCTCAGATCCGTACCGTAACAGGTTTCGCCCTCAAAAGGCGGGTTTGACGCGCCGTTTATGCTCTTTGGGGTAAAGGTAAAGTCAAAGCCCTCAATATCCTTAAGATAAGGGCTTCCGTAGACCTCGAAGGGAAAATCGGTTCCCCTTCCCACAGACATCACCGTGTTTTCAAAGAAGCAGGTGGAGGCATAGAGGTATACCGCTCTCATATCCTTGATATTCGGAGAGGGATTACGGATAAGAGAGGTCTTTGTCTGATGGGTATAATTCCTGCAGGGGATAACCGTCAGCCTGCAGGCGTCCTTCCCTGCATCAAGCCAGCCCTCGCCGTTTATCATGCCCGCCAGCTCTCCCCAGGTCATGCCGTACACCACCGGGATCGGAAGCCTCCCTACCCCTGATCTGTATTTATCCTGTAATATGGGCCCGTCCACATAAAAGCCGTTGGGATTGGGACGGTCAAGTATCATGACCTCCTTGTCCGCCTGAGCGCAGGCATCCATGAGATAATACATCGCAATGTAATAGGTATAATAGCGAAGGCCCACATCCTGCATATCGATCACAAGCACATCGAAGCGGTCCATGCTCTCCTTTGCGGGATAATGTGTGCTGTCATCCGCATAAAGCGACAGGATCGGTACTCCTGTCTTTTCATCCACCGAATCGCTTACCGACTCCCCGGCGTCCGCCGTTCCCCTGAAGCCATGCTCGGGGCTGAAGATCGCCGTAACGTTCACGCCCCGCTCAATGAGGGCATCCAGGATATGCTCACCATAGGCTATCTCATTCCCGTCGTCATCCATGCCAAAGCGGGTATCCACATCCCCGGTCTTTGCACCGCCTGTGTCATCCCCTACAATTCCTGTATGATTTGAGAAAAGGGCCACCCGCCTTCCCTCAAGAAGCGGGATATATTCATCAAACTGCTCATCCCCGAGCAGAACCCCGGGGACTGCAGCTGAAGCATCCGGCTCCTCCCCTGCTTCCTCTTTTACTTCCGCTTCCGTTTCCTTTCCTGCAGGCTCTTCCTCTATTACTATGTCAGGATCGGATATTTCTTCTGATCCTTTTTGTTCCTCAGCCCTTTCGTTTAAGCCTAAAGGCTCCGTATCCGGTTTTCGGCTGCTGTCTGCGGCAGCGCATCCTGCCAGAACAGAGCCAAGACATAAAATAATAACTGTTATTATTCTGATCTTTTTCATTGTATTTGTTCTCCTTTGTCAGCGGGGACGGTTCTCATTGACAACTTTCTGCCATAAGAGCTATTTACTATCGGTATAAAATGAATCTTTTGTATACAAGTAGCAGGATAAAAGCGGTGATAAGCGGCAGGCTAAAGCCTATCGCAGAGCTGACGCCTCTCTCCGATACCAGAAGATTATAGATACCGTGAAAGAGCATTCCTAGGGAAAGAGCTCCGAGTATGCTCGAAAGCCCGGATACCTTATAATACCGTGCGACCATGAGCCCCAGAGCAAGGGCCGAGACGCTGACGATATGCATCACGCCTACCGCCAGACCTCGTATAAGGAGAAAGGCGAAGTTCTCCGTTCCGGATGTGATCATGGAGCAGACATTTTCATAAGACGCAAACCCCGCTCCTATACCTGCTGCGGCGTGAAGCAGCCTGTCATCCTCAGGCTGAAGCATAAGGAAATAGAATATAAGCGGCAGGAATTTCATGGTCTCTTCCACCACGGGTGATACGAAGATCGCTGTATCCTGTGTTCCATAGCCGGATACAACATCTATAAAACCGCTTACATACGCCCCGAGAAGGCAGACAATCATGCCAATGATGAAATTAATGACGAGGCGCCTTGCGCTGTCCCTCACAAAGAAAACAGTAAGAAGCAATGGCAGTGCTATACATATAAGGATATTTTCCGAAAAGATCATTCCGGCTTCACCACCTTCCGTACCGATAAATACCATAGTATAAATCCGGGCGTCTCCAAAGTCAGGAACAGATTATACCAGTTTCCGCCGCTCATATATTTTGCCGTTATTATCCATATAACAAGGGCAAAGGAGAGAAACAGCCGCGCATACGCAAGCTTTGCCTTATTCGCACGGATGAATTGATATGTGAAGAAGGCAGTCCCTGTTATCATAAGGATATAGGCGCACAGATCCGGAATATTTTTTATGTCCTCCGAAACTATGAAGGTAAGTGACTGGCATACGATAAGCGCAGTGCATAATATACCAAGCCCGATCCACTCCCGCCCTGTAAACGCCTGCGCCGACCTGAGTGAACGGACTATGCTGTAAAAGAGCCAGGTAAACACAGCACCCATGATGATGTCATCCACGATCTCTCCCGACCATAATATCCACAGCACGGTATTTGAAAAGGCAAACAGACAGGTTCCGGCAAGATAGCCCGCCGGAAGGCGCGTATGGTACCGTACGGCCGAATTGATCGTGGCAGCAACTACTAAAAAAAATGCCACTTCCCCTATTTCATTGGCAGCAAATGGCATCCTCGACTCCGGGCGCATCAGGTCATACGTGAGCCAGTACAGGTCAGTAAGAAGCCAAAGGCTGTAACTGAAGGACAAAAACACCGCTGTGAGGTTTTTTGAGCTTTCTCCGATCAGCTTCACCGAAAGTACCAGCAGCACAGCCAATACCGAGATCTGTATTGATACGGATACAAGGGTGATCTGTATTACCGTCATATGTCCTGCTCCCTTTCCCTATACTTTATATAATGCCGGCATATAAGCTTCGCAAATCTGTTCCTCAATACACTGCATCGTCTATCCCCATCCCTTCCAGAATCTTTTTCAGCGCCTTCTTTCCCCGGTCTGTGAGGTTATAGACCTGTCTGAGCCTTAACCCCATGGCCCGGGCGATCTCTTCATGAGTAAGGCCTTCGATGTATAAAAGAATCAACGGCCTGCGGTAGTCTGCCTTAAGGCGTGATAATGCTTTATAGAGTATTTTATTCTGTTCATCCTCAAGGAGTGCCGATACCGGCGTATCCGCATCCGATACCATCTCCTCATAAAGCGGGACAGGGTCCATCTTATGCCTGCGGATATGCATAAGGGCATTGTTTCTTGCTATCGCATACAGCCAGCTCTTGAAACTCCCGTTGCGCCTTTTCTCAAAGTCCGGCTTATCGACCGCAAGCTTTGCAAAGGTATCCACCATCAGCTCCTCGGCATCCTCCTCGTTTTTCACGTAGCTTAAGAGGAACAGATAAAGACCGTCCCGATAGGCATAAAGCAGAGCTTCCAGATCCCTGTCATCATATTCGGTTATATAGCGCAGATATATCTCTTCTGCATTGGGAAGGTCGTTCATCCAGGTATCCGGCTCCAATATTTCTTATATCGCTGTCCTCTTTTATAAGTTACCCCCTTTTCTATATATAATGCAAGTTTTTTTGATTTTTCCCACCTTTTTTCAAAGAAAGCTTAAAAAAGTATACATTTAGGAAGGATGAAAGTCCTTTTTTTCGCAGTGCTTTTTGCCTCTCTTATAATCCGCAAGTATAATAAAAGAGCCGGCCTCAAAGACCCCAAAGACCGGCTCCCAAACAACTCAGCATTATACCTCTTTATTCAATATTTCTTTCTTTCCATTATACATGCCTTCCTGCAGAAGCATACGCCGAAGGAGACCACCCCTGCATATCCGTCATCCAGGATCCCCTCTTCATACCTCCGGTCCCTGATCTGACGGAAGGCCTCTTCTATACCGTCCCGCATCTCGTTAAACTTCTTTCGGACCTTTATCTCAAAGATATAGGCGGGATCCTCGGGTTTGTTGGGGTAAAGAATTATATCGGGCCTGCCGTTTCCTTCCTCGCGGTTTGACCGCGCGCTGTAGGAAGGCAATCCGATCAGAAGAGATAACAGATATCCGTGATAAAAGCTCTCCGAGCTGTCAAAGGTACTGATGCTCTTTCCCAAAAGCTCAGTGACAAACGATGACATCACATCCGTATCCTGTTCTTTTACCGCTTTGTGAAGAACGCTCCTGTCGCTCTCTTTAACTCTCTTATCAAACCATGCGCTGATCTGTTCTGTATAGATATACCTTATCTCCTCATTCGGTATGCACATGGTAAGAAATATCCTGTTTTTTTCAAACCTTTCCGAAACCTTCTTCATATATCCCGTAAAGAACAGGAAGTTCCAAAGATTATCCTCGGAAGCATGGATGTCGTCATAGGTGATGTCCTCATGGATCTGTTTTTCGATCGTCCCCCCGTCTATAAGGGTATCCAGTTCCATTCGCTGTTCCTCGGAGGCATTCTCCACCAGCTCCTTTACGATGCTGTTTGACGAGGTATTGGACCAGTAGGGCTCCGGAAGCCAGTTTGGATCGGCCACATGGTTCTTGACATACTTGGTCACGCTCCAGGGATTGTATACCTCCCAAGTTCCGAAGAGATACCCGTCATACCAGTGCCGTACCTCCTCTTCCTTCTCCATAAGCTCGTAATCCGCAAGCATCTGCAGGGTTTCCTGAGTGGTGAAGCCGAAATGCTCACCGAAGTTAAGGCTTCGGATGGAGCAGACCTCCAGGTTGTTTAGCCCCGTAAATATGCTCTCCCTACTTATCCGCAGGCATCCGGTGATCACGGCAAGCTCAAGGGAATCATTTGTCTTTACCGCCGATTCAAACAGGGAGCGGATAAAGCCTGACATTTCCTGATAAAAGCCCTCAAAATAAGCATTTTCCAAAGGGACGTCATATTCATCGATCAGCATGACCACGTTTTTTTCGTGATAAAGCTTCAGGCATTCCGAAAGAGTCTTTAAGGAGGTGGAAAAACGCCCGGCCTCCACGAGTAATGCCTCTTCTGTTTCTTCTTTGCTCCTGAACTGCCCTTCCTTTTCCCTCCATATGCTGTTCGCACTGCGAAATGATCTGAAATCCTTCTTTAAGTCTTCAGAGAGCCTGTCCGAATCCAGCACATAGGCATGGCGTTCAAATTCCCTTACGATCTCCTCCCGAAGTCGTAGAATAGCCGAGCCAAACCTCTGCTGCTTCGCGGACTTCAGAGTCAGGTTGATCACCGGGTACTGCCCCTGTTTTGAAAGGATCTCCTCCCCGCAGCCCATGATCTTCATACCTTCAAAGTACCGCCGGTTATCCACGGGATTTCCTTCC
>DNAD01000178.1 GCA_003484785.1 Lachnospiraceae bacterium | reverse complement strand
CCATTTTGGGATACATGATATAGTGCTTCCGAGCAAGCTCAAGCACTATATCATGTATCCCAAAAGGTGCTGACGCACCTTTTGACCCTGACATCATTTAATTCATATTTATAAATTCAAATTCAAAATCATCGTCGTCATCCATATCGACACTGTTATAATTCTGCGCAGGCTGAGCATTGCCCCCCGTGCTCTGGTACTGGGTACTCTGTTCGGACGTATAGCCCGCATTTCCGTACTGATAACCGGAGCCGTACTGAAGCTCATACTGGGCATTTCCGAACTGCTCCGTATTATACTGGGGAGCGCTGGGAACCGGCTCATAATACCCGTATTGCTGCTCCTGCCCGTAGCCATACTGATCATTATACTGATACATCTGATATCCGTCCTGATAATACCCGTTCTGGGCATACTGTCCGGAATAACCCTGCCCGTATTGAGGATCTGTGTATCCCCCCGCAGGATCGTAATACTGCCCCTGATAATCCTGCGCATAATACTGCTGGGAAGAGTATGCGTCCTCATCCGGCTTAAGCTCCGGCTTTCTGGCCGCATTCAGAAGCTCCTGCCTCTTCATGTCCTCCTTCTGCTGCTCCGTCAGCTGAGGAGTCTTTTGAACAGCGGCCTTGCTCTTTGTTTCAGCCGCTTTCACACTCTGTTTATTATCCTTATCCGGTTTTGCGGCCTGCTCCTTCACTTCCTTATTCAGAGGCTTTTCCGCCCCGTTTACCGCGCCTGTATTCTTAGCGGGCGCTGCGGGAATTGCGGGTTTTGGCGCCGGGGCAGCCGGGGCAGCCGGAGGTGCTGTCTGCTGCACGGTTTTCGTCGCAGCTTTGGTCTGCTGTTTTGCCGGTTTCAAAGCCTCGGGCTCCGGTCCGAGAACCGCCTGCCTGAGGGGACCGCCGGCCTGAGGCTGGTTAACGGGCTGTACAGGCGGATTCGCCTCCTGCATATACCTGTTCTCAACTCCCTTCGGCCTTCTTGAGTCCTCGCTCTTCATGGCTGATTCCATGGCCTCAAAATCAAGCGAGCCTGTCGTATTCTTATCTCCTGCTTTCTTCTTTTCCTTTTTCCCGGCCTTGTCCTTTGCCTTCTTCTCCTTCTGTTTCGTCCTGGGATCGAACATTCCGTCTTCCTCGAGATCCCGTATTTCACCTCTCATCGCTTTTGCTTCTGAGGCATCAGAGAGCGGGATCCTGCCGGTCTGGCCCTTCTGACGGGCCGGCTGCGCGGAGGGTTCCTCATCCTCGTCAATATACTCGTAGCTCTCGTATTCCCTGAGCCTTACAAGAGAGATTATCATGATCACGAGAAAGATCAGGCACAGAAGACCCAGAACTCCCATTATCACATAAACCGGCACCGGAAGCTCAAGGAAGTTGAACTCCCCTGATTCTTCCTTTTCCTCAAAAAGCGAATCATCCATGACAAACCGCTGGTAGGTGCCCTCGACCTGATCGTACATATACCACCCGGTATTGCCCTCGGAGCTCACCGCATAAACGAGAAAGAAGTCCGTATTCTGCGTCTCGGCAGTCTCATCCACCTTCATATAGGCTTCAAAATTCTGCCCGTTCCACTGAAGAGTCGCTTTGATATAGCCTGCCGGCGGTATTACCGTATCATCCGCTTTCAAAATAATGATGTAATGATCCTCCGGTCCGTTTATCAATTTAAAATCGGAAAGCTCTCCGGTTCCTTCATTAAAGATCTTAAAGCCTCCGTTCTGGCCTGCCGCGTCCGTTGTATATAACAGCTCCATATCTCCCATGTCGAATTTCGCGCACTCGGTTTCGGTGCCCTGATACAGCGTAGTCGACTTGTGGAAGGAGGCAGGCATATATTCATTGGGAAATACCGTTGATACCATTACCGAACCGTCAGGTGAAGGTATGGTCTGTGCCGCAACCCCCATTGTGGAGAAATCGCCCTGCGCCCCCGAAAGAGCGGCCGCGGTATCCTCTCCGGCCACGGAGACCGTAGCGCTTGCCGTAGGCACATCTGCCTCATCACCGTTAATAACGGCGCTGGCATTTATCACAGCATCTCCGCCCGAAAGAGCAGTAAACGTAAGAACGGCGGAAAGCTCAGCAAAAACCGCGTTTCCACCGCCTCCTGAATACTCCTTATCCGCGCCCGTAAGCTCAAGCCTGTTCGGATCATACTCTATGGTGACCTGTGAGGTATCGCCCGCTGCCCCGTCGGAAACAGCCTCATACGAAACCGATACACTGTCTCCCACCGCCGCACCATCCGGTTTATCAACCGTAAGCGAGATGGACCCCGCAGCCAGCACAGGCCTTACCTGTGAAATGACCGATGCGGTAAAAACTGTTAAAGCCATCGTCACTATCATGGCAGACCTTCTTAATTTAACGCACATTGCGGCTCCTTTCGTGATCAACATTCTCTGTTACTTTTATTGGAAAATAATACCCGTTACAAAATCCGACCTTATATATCCCGAGCTTGGCATCTTGTTATAAATAAATGAGATCCTGCACCATATATATCCGTCATCCGCCTTACTGTATCCGGTCACAGTTACCTGCTGTCCCGTGGATACCTTCGCGACCACGCTTCCGTCTACCGGGTTGCTGCGTACATTTACTCCAAGCCCCTTAACGCTTCCGATCTGCACCGAAGCCGTACCCGTTGCAGCAACGCCTGCACCGGTAACGCCCGTCCCGCCGATCGCCGGTGTGGTTTGGGGAAAGGCAGCCGGCAGAGTAGCCGGCAAAGTTGTCGGCAGAGCAGCAGGCAGGGCCGCAGGGCTTGCCGCAGAAGATACATCACCGTTTACTGACAGAAGATCCGAACGGATATAGCCGGAAAAAGGAACTCCGTTCTTTGCGGCCTTGACCGCGTACCAGACATAACCGTCTCCTCCGGATACAGAACCCGTGACCACTACGGTCGCTCCCTTATTCAGCGATAATAAGATATTTGACGCCGTAGTCTCCTTTTCTCTCATTATGACCCCGGACCCTTTGACCGTACCGGTCACTGCCGTGGGGAAAACCGCTCCCGCCACTGCGGGTAATGACTGTCCCGTATTATCAGTGCCCGGAACGGAAGGCACCGTGCTCTGTGCCTGTTGTGCCCCGGTATCTTCGCTTTTCTTTTTAGTCTTCGGCTTGAATACAAGATCCGAGCGGATATAACCCGACTGGTCACCGAAATCGATCTTATACCATTTTTCGCCGTTTGGCAGTTTTTTAACTCCCGTGATCGTTACAATATCGCCATTTGAAACACAAAAAACACAGCTTGAGGACGTGGAAGCATCCATCCGGACAAAGCCACTCCTAGCTGTCACGACACCATTCACGACTGTGAAACCATACACGGACTCCTGCATCAAATGCGTTGCGCCAAGCATACAGGAAATAACCGCCAGAACAACAAAAGCATTTCCTGCAGCTTTTCCCCTTCGAAGCGCAAAAATAACCCTTTGCAGCCATATACACATTTTTTTGACCCCTTATCTTTACAGGAAACGGTCTGTCCGTTTCCGATAAAACTATTCCCTCGCATATATATTACAACTGCAAAAAAATTATGTCAACAAAAGTTCTTCATATAATTTATGGTGTCCCGAATGACAGTGGAACGGAGGGGACGGTTCCTCGTTCCATCATGCCTCGTCTATGGCTTTTCCTATATCATGTCTGTAATATTTGTTGGAAAAACCGACCCAGTCAACGGCTTTATAGGCATTTTCCCTGGCCTGTTTCAGATCCTTTCCGAGCGCCGTGACACCGAGCACTCTCCCGCCGTCGGTCACTATCTTTCCTTCGGCTGTTCTGCTGCCCGAGTGGAAGCAATAATACCCCTCTTCCTCTTTAAACCTCTCAAGTCCCGTTATCTCAAATCCCTTTTCGTATTTTAGCGGATATCCCTCTGAGGCAAGGACCACGCACACCGCAGCTTCATCCGAGAAGCTCAGTTCCATCTGATCGAGCCTTCCTTCAACGCAGGCCTCCATCACATCGACAAGATCATTTTTCATCCTGACAAGCACGACCTGCGCTTCCGGATCCCCGAACCTGGCATTGTATTCAAGCACCTTCGGTCCATCCCCGGTAAGCATCAGCCCGAAGAAGATAATTCCCTTGAATTCTCTTCCCTCTGCCGCCATTGCATCAACGGTAGGTTTAAAAATGTTTTTCATGCAGTAATCCGCGATATCGTCAGTATAGAAAGGGCTCGGGGAAAAGGTACCCATCCCTCCGGTGTTCAGGCCCTTATCGCCGTCCAGAGCCCTTTTGTGATCCTGTGCCGAGGTCATCGGACAGATGGTCTTTCCATCCACGAAGGAAAGAACGGAAACCTCTCTGCCTGTCAGAAATTCCTCAATGACCACCCTGTTTCCCGCCGATCCGAATTTCCTGTCGACCATTATCTCCTTCAGCGCATCCTCAGCCTCTTCAAGAGTATTGCAGATCAGAACCCCCTTACCAAGGGCAAGCCCGTCCGCCTTAATCACAATGGGAAGCTTTCTGGTTCTTATATATTCCAATGCCTTCCCCGGATCATCAAAGCACTCATAGCCGGCCGTGGGAATATTGTACTTTTTCATAAGTTCCTTTGAAAAAGCCTTGCTTCCCTCTATGATGGCCGCATTTTTTCTCGGTCCGAACACCTTAAGGCCTTTTTCCTCAAGGACATCCACGATACCGCCTGCCAGCGGATCATCAGGCCCTACCACCACCAGATCCACCTTCTTTGCAGCCGCAAAGTCAGCTATCTTTTCAAACTCCATTACCGGAATGTCAACGCACTGTGCCAGCTGCGCTATTCCCGCATTGCCCGGGGCGCAGTAGATCTCTTCGACCCTGTCGCTCTCCTTAAGCTTTGTTATTATGGC